>JAPOUL010000116.1 GCA_026708685.1 Bacteroidota bacterium | reverse complement strand
GACTGCAGTCCCGCTCACCACCGCTGAAGGCTGACTTTCAGCATTGAGGGCATCAATCGCAATGACCCTGTACTGAAAGGTGGTTCCAGGGGTAAGCAGATTACTAATGTGAGTGTAACCAAGTTGAGTCACGTTATCCGCCAAAACCGACCAATTGGACCCACTATCAGTAGACCACTCAACCTTCCACCTAGCACCAGCCCCGCCCCAGTCGATATCAAACCATAGATATCCTCGAACGGTGAGACTGACTCCCGTTGGTGGTTCAGGGGCAGCTGAGGTGGATGCCTCTGGATTGAAGTTTCGTGTAGATAGTGGAAATGGCCCTGCTGAGTCCTTCCTTGGATTCGTTAATGCGGTACCATGAAGCACAGAATCGGTGCTTGCAACCGCAGAATGGACGGTCTCATTTAAAAAATGGGGGGGGGTAGATTGGAGGAGTCCATACGGAGCGAATCACTTGCTACTTCAGAACCTACGGCCAACAGCAAAAAGAAACTGATCACAGACATTTAGTCAGAAATGATTTGGAATGATTTTAAGCATTTTAAACGCTCATCTTGACACAATGTTTTTGAACACTTGATGGTATCCACGCAGGAATCATATCATATAAAATTTCAATCCAAATGAGCTGTTTATATACCTCGGACCATCCCTGAAAAATACCTTAGAAGTGTTTTGGTCAAGATGTTTTAAACGACATGGATTTGCTAAGCATCAATTGCTAGAAAGCCAGAGAATATGGCATAAGGAAAACAAAATTATTTTTGTTGCTGTTCTTTTCTGATGATCTTGACTTCACCGTTACGGATCCTTCTCACCTGGATCAAGATTTGATCACGAAGATCTTTAGAGAGATCTGTCATTGGATTTTTCAACAATGTCGATTAGAATTTCCAGAGCATCTCATCCAATTTAAAATCTTCACGAATTCAAGGGGTGCTACATCATGTCAAGGTAAAATTGCGTATAAAGGACTTGTGGGGCCATCCATTGGATTCCACTCTCTTCCACGCCTAAAGATTGGCATCACTTTTAATGAAACACTCGTGCTTGCCCCAGTTCAACGGAACATTCATCATGAATATAGCGATACCTTACCCAAGACATCAGTAGCTTGGTGTAATCCCATTGAAGAAATTGCCGCTGAAAAATTTTGTACATTAGAGTAACGAACCAACCCCCGTGATTTATACGATCTGGTTAATCTCTTTCGCAATACTGAATTAAGCATAGATATGGAGATTTTACAAGATGTTCTTCACAAAAAATGTGTTCATCGCAACACTCAAATTCCAACTTTGGAGTACACGATCAAACACAGTAATCAATTTCAACCATCTTGGCCCATATGCTAAGCTATCAACTTCCAGAACTTCCTCAGTTGGGATTTATCTGGAGGCGTTACCAATCTGTTTGATTGGATTGCCAATGGTAGAAATTCATCGATACTCCATCCAATTACGAATGATGGAGATTTATTTCAAGAACAGATTGTTGATCCTAACACTACTTCATCTACCAAGAAATACATTGAGAAAACCCGATTTGTGGGAGTGAATCATCTATGTGTTATGTACTCTACAAACAAATGACTTATCAACCCTATTCTATCCGAAACACTGCACGCAGTGAAATTATTTTCTACGCCATAAGAACCTCAGACTTGACACACGCTACATTTACAGTGTCTGAGAGTATGGGCGCACCATGACGCAGCAGAGTTTTCAACCAAAATATCTCGTAGAATTACGCCCTCTAATCATTGACCATAATGGATGATTGACTTGATCAATTCATCTCTGATTCTTTTGTGAGAAACAACATCATATTTTTCATCAATAGAGGAATACAGAAAATTCTTGCCATCATTGGATCAAACCCTCAATTCATTGCGTTAGTGATTGAGTGTGATCGTTGTAGTGATAGGATGATATCTCCGTTCATACCTTTCGCCAAGGATAGAACAGTTGAAATAGTTGACTCCATTGAGATGATCTTCACCGTGAGAACTGTGTATATGACCGAAGAATACTGCCTTCAAATCTGGAAGGTTTTGGCAACGGTTAAAGAGTTCTCTACAGCCCAAATGGTCACTGGGTTGTAGCTTATGCGATGGGACAGGACCAACCGTATCCAAAATGGAATAGGGAGGTCCATGGCAGATCAGAATATTTGTTGTTGCAGGGATATTATTGGTATGCATCTCCATTTCATAACCCTGAAAAAACCATGAATAAAATGGAGGGGTATGCGGGACTCCCCAAACGGACAATCTCATAGTTTGATCGTTCCCGACAGTCTCTCCGACTGGGATAATGATTCCACTATTGATCAAGAGGTGAGCCCCGATGTTGGCCATTTCTGATTTACATTGATCGGACATGTATTCGCATATTTGATCATGATTGCCGGGAACTACGATGATATGTCTAAACTGATTTCTAACCGATGCCAGTTGTTGCAGGAACTCTTGCCAAGATTGACGGTGGCTATCATAAATGGCAGTCCTGTTCATTCGGTTTGTTCTGCCTGCAGTAAAGTCTCCGCTATGAATGAGAAAGTCACTTTCATAACCTTTTAGAAGGTCGGGTAAAGCGACTTGCGCATGAGTATCACTAATTGCGGTAATTGTAACTTCTTTCATGTTGATGAGGCTGATGATAGTATCCCCAATGATGGAATAATTACGAAATGAGTATTGAGTAGTTACACTTCAGAACGCAACAATGTGTAGTATGAAAAATGAATAAGATGCCTTGTCAACACTCCGTCGCTTGAAAAATTACGATGATGAATTTCAATCAAATCTATTTCTATTGAGGAGAATGAATGTGTATTGGATCTGTAAATTCTCGTATATTGTATTTTCTTTAGATGAATTTTGGTTATTTTTCATCTTCAACGAAATTTCTCAGACAATTCTTCTGCTTATCCCAAAACCTTGTCTTGAATATGGGTAAGTTGACATGAACCTGATATGAAACAAGTTTTGCGTAGGGACTCCGAACAAAACAGTCGGTCTTCTCATCAAAAAGAATCCTCGTTCCAAACTGAGATTCAGCTACAACTGATGGGTACATTTAGCCCCAAGGAATTTCATGATAGCGTCAAGGAATTTCTTCGGCTGATTACATCCATATCGAAACATATTTCCCCCAAGATTGGATCTACCGCTTGGGAAATATCCACACTTCAAGGCGAAAAAGTGATACTGGCGAGTGCGATTTCAGACCATGAACGCGTCATTGAAGCGGTGGACAAAACGATCTCTGCCATAGGGAGGGGACTCCAAGATTTGGAATCTGGATCAGGAAATGAATGGCCCGACTGTTTCTTGGAAGGTGCTGTCAAAAATGTGCGAAATCTTGCACGACTTGTTGAGTCCGACAACAGTGTCGAGAACATTCTCATCCAATCAGGTGAGTTTTCTATCTCGATATCTGCTAGAATTGCCCAAAATGCTCAGAAATTAATTGAGCCTCAGACGATTCATTCAGCATACGGAAATGTAGAAGGGAAATTGAGTACAATCACAAAACGAAAAGGATTTCGATTGGCGGTATTGCGAACACTGGATGGCAAGTCCGTCAGTTGTGAGCCAGCAGAGTCCAACATTGAATCAGAGGCCATGAATGCGCTGGGAAAGCGCGTATCGGTTGAAGGGATGATTGAATACAACGGTAAAGGCATTCCAACCAAAGTCCATGCTGAGCGAATTCGCGTATTCCGACCAGATGCCGAGCTGACACCGCTTCCCGAAATCAAAGATCTTTTCCAATGAGACCAACCACGAAAACTGATAAGAGACGCTACTGGGACAGTAGTGTATTTCTTGGATACTTCAACGACACAGACAACCGTCGGAGGCAGTGCTTACCGATCATCACAGCCGCTGAATCAGGCAAAACCCTGATTATTACCTCTACACTTACATTAGCCGAGATCTTCTGGATGGAAAAAGAGGCTTCGTTTGATCAAGACACCATTGATAAGGTGAAAGATTTCTTTGGATATAGTTTCATAGGTCTTTCAGATCTTACGAGAACGATTGCAGAGCGTGCACAGGAAATATCCCAACAGTATCAGAGTTTTAATCATTGGGATTCCGTTCACATGGCTACTGCCATTCATTCAGATATTGTTTTACTTGAAACATTCAATGATGACTTACTGAAGTATGACTGGCATTTCAGGAACCAGAACGGTGAAGAAATCTCCATTACAAAGCCATTTATCTCCCATCAGACAGAGATTGATTTTTGAATTGACTCTGGCATAGATTAAGAAGAGGTTATCTAAAAGGTTGTTAAATGATGTACTTTTCTTAAATTTGCCCCACCCATTTTTTGTATTATGTTCTCGATCATCACTGGCGTTAGTGTCTATTTAGGCTTGTGCCTATTTCAACAGCGAATCTATGAAGACGACTCTTGAGAGAGGCAGGATTGCACATGTACGTCAACGCAGGTATCTCATTGAGAACGTCACGAAGCCCAAAAAACCAAGTGATGCAACTCTAGTTGATTTATCCTGCCTTGATGATGATGCTCAGGGGGTTCCTCTTAAGGTCTTGTGGGAACATGAGTTGGATGCACACATCATTGAAGACGATGGGTGGTCAAGGGTTGCAGAAAAGGGTTTTGATCAACCAGAGGTCTTTACAGCGTACCTTCGCACATTGTCATGGAATTGCGTGAAGGTCACGGATCCACGACTTTTTCAGTCTCCGTTTCGTGCAGGAATCTCGATTGATGCTTATCAGCTCGCACCGCTCAGCAAGGCTCTTGAATTACCACGGGTAAATCTCTTTATTGCCGATGATGTGGGATTAGGTAAGACCATTGAAGCGGGGTTGATTGCACGAGAACTTCTACTGCGCCGACGAATTGACCGTATCGTTGTCTCCTGTCCACCTGCGATGCTGGAGCAATGGCAGGAAGAAATGGAGTCTCGTTTTGGACTGTCATTCGTGATTCTTGACCGGATGTATCTCAGAGAGATGCGTCGGAAACGAGGCTTTGGTGTGAATCCATGGACAACTCATTCTTACTTTCTGGTTTCCCATCGACTTCTCATTAAAGAATCTTTCGTTTCAGGACTACGCGATTGGCTCTGAGAATTTTGTCCACAATCACTTTTCATTTTAGATGAGGCACATCATGCTGCCCCGTCAAGTAGCAGTAGAAGTTATGCTATTGATTCACAGATTACCCGTGCCATTCGTGATATCTCACCGCGTTTTGAACATCGGCTTTTCTTGTCTGCTACTCCCCATAATGGACATTCCAACAGTTTTTCTGCATTACTTGAAATTCTTGATCCGCAACGTTTCTGTCGCGGAGTTCCAGTGCTTAAAGAGCATCTCAATAAGATTTTGATTCGCAGGCTCAAATCTGATATTAGAGAGCTATCGGGGGGATTTCCGAAACGAGAGGTCGTTCCAATTGAGATTGATGGATTACCACAAGACGCTCCTGAACTTGTGTTACCCAAGCTGTTAAATGACTATCGTATTGCACGAGAAGAGCGTCTAGCAAGTGAAGACAAGTTTCAGCGAATAGCAGGAGGGTTGGTCATTGGTTGTTTACAGAAGCGTCTACTCTCATCCATAGATGCATTTGCCAAAACATTAGCTGTTCATAGAAACACTTTGGAGAAATCCATAAATGAGTCCAAAGAATTGCTCAAAATTACAAAATCTGATGTGGATGACTTGAATAAAATGACTTCAGGAATAGAATTTGAAGATGAAATTGATAAAATTGATGAAGAGCATATTCAAGAAGAAGAGCACTCGGAGGCAGGACTTCACGAACGAATTATTCAGGCCACGAGTGCATCTACTGATGCTAGATTAGTTGATTCTCGCAGAGCTTTAGAGCAAGAGTTATTGATGGTGGATGAAATGATTCAAATTGCACAAGGAAGTCGTCACGACAAAGATAAACGCATCAAATTCATCATTCAGTGGATTGAAACGGATATGTGTGCAGGTCTCACGACTTCCAACGCTACAAAATGGAATGAACGTCGACTACTTATATTTACTGAGTATGAGGACACACGTCGTTGGATAGAGCGTCATTAAAAGAAGCCATTGCTCATTCAAACCATGCTTCTTGACGGATTGCGGTTTTTTCAGGAGCTACCAAACGGGAGAAGCGTCAGGAGATCAAGAATGCATTCAATAAAGAGCCCGCAGATGATCCACTACGGATTCTCACTGCAACCGATGCTGCACATGAAGGCTTGAATTTACAGCGGCATTGTTACGATTTGTTTCATTTTGATCTGCTATGAAACCCGAATCGACTTGATCAGCGCAACGGTCGAATTGACCGAAAGCTTCAACCTGCAGATGTGGTCTACTGTCGTTATTTTACATTTAAGCAACGTAATGAAGATCGTGTTCTTGAGGTATTGATGGAGAAGGTGGAGCGAATTCGAAAGGAACTTGGTAGTGTTACCAAAATTTTGGAAGAACGTCTGACTACCGAGATTTCCTGAGAGGGTATTCGTCATGATAATATTGATGAACTTATCTCTGAGATTCAGAAAATTTCTGAGGATGAGAAACAAAAAAAGGTTGAAGAAGAGCTTGAGCAGGCTCGCAGTCGCCAAATGGAGTTAAAGATTGAATCCGATAAACTCCGCAATCGGATAGAGTATTCAAGAAAGCAGATTGGTCTGACTGAGGACAAACTTCGTCAGGCATTATCGATGAGTCTTCGACTCAATGAAGCCCCTGAAATTCAATCAAAAGAACAGGATCCGGGCAGTCCTCCATCGTTTTGGTTTCCCGCTGATCACCCATCACTGGCAAACAATACTGAATGGATTGCAACGATAGATACGCTTAGAGAGCGCAGAAAAACTGGCGAGAAATATGGAGAATGGAGGCGAAGATCTATCATCCGAGAGATAACTTTTGAAGATACTGGGAAACTGGGTGACAAAGCAGTTCATTTTCATCTTGAGCATCAAGTAGTAAAACGTTTACTCGGCCAATTTACCGCTCAAGGATTGATTCATCATGATTTATCTAAGGCATGTTTGACAGCAGCAACTGAAGCAATTCCAAGGGTCATTCTTCTTGGCCGTCTTGCCATTTATGGACCTCATGCATCACGTCTTCACGAGGAAATCATTCCGGTCACTGCCAGATGGGTAGACCCATCCATGCGTACCAGTCCTATCGTCCCTTATCAAAAATCTGCCGAACAAACAACGTTAGATTCTTTGGAGCGGGCACTTGATGAAGCTGGCAGATATACGGTTTCTGACAGGATCAGTGATCGTCTTCTCGCTTCTACCAATATAGACATAGAATCTCTACTTCCCCACTTAGAATCTAGGGCAGACGAATCTCTTCAAGTTGCAAAAGGACGGCTGATTCAATGTGCTCAAAGGGAAAGGCGAACTATGATTGAATTATGATCCCCGTTCGCTGGACATGTCAGAGCATACGGTTACTTCAATGCATGCAAAGTGTATAGTAATTGACAGCAAAGAGGCGTTGGTCACTTCAGCTAATTTCACGGAGGCCGCACAAGTACGAAATATTGAACTTGGTCTTTTGGTCAAGTCATCAGCCATTGCAACCCAGATTGAAGAGCATTTTCAGGGAATGATACAGAACGAGGTACTCTCAAGATTACCCCTCTTGAGCATGGAAAAATCATCGTGAGCAGAAATTCTAACAGGAAGTAGTAGAACCAAATTTTATAAATGGAGAAAATTGGATCATAGATCACATTAAGTACGATTTAGTGATGGACGATCAGTTCAAGATTAAATTCATTTCCATTCAATCCAGATTAAAATCGTATCCATAAACATATTCTTCCCACATGGATGATACGTACAGTTGATCTTGATGTAGTAGAAAATCCGTAGCAGAAATACCTTTTGTCTCATTGGGAGGATGAAAAATGATTTTCCGTACAATCTTGTAGTCGTTGCCTGACAAATCCAAGACGTAATTGTCTGTGGTTGGGGCTCTAACGATTAGGTAGTGGGAATTGATAAATTTGATTGTTGCAATAAATGAGAATGAGCCTGGTTCCTTGAATTCTTTAGCAGAGGCCCCGCTGGGGAGGCCGACGGGTTCAAATGTGCGAACATCGCCCCCCTCAAATCGGATTGTGCGTACATGAGTGAAATGATCATCGTAAACAAAAATGTATGGAAGGCTCTTGTATGTTACGGCGATGAAGTCTCCCCTTGGAGAAACCGTCACTTCGTTGGCATTTTCCCCCGATCGATCAGGAAGATCCAGCACTGGAAGCAATTTGATAGATTGAACCCATTCATAAGGGGGCAATGTGCTTCGAGCACAAACTAACCAGTCACTCCTCTGGCATTGCAGAAACATAAAATTAGGAGAAACCGAAAACCTCCGATGTGTTATATCTGTGGATATAAGGGAACCAACAAAGTCAAATTTGTTCGTGAACACTTGTACACGCTCCTGATCTTTAACAAAAACATGTGAGCCATTATATTGTAGCCCTCTTAAAAAAAGGAACTCACCTGGACCTTTTCCTGGTCTACCAATTTTGCGATTTAGATAGCCATTATTTCCTATCGAAAAGAAATGTGAAGATAGTTCGTCGGAAATATAAATACTATCACCTATCGAAATCATATCGGAAGGACTTGCAAGGAATAATGAATCAGATGGAAGCCCCAATTTTCTGGCTGCGGTCCATATTTCCGATTCAGTGTCTGTATTGACCACAAAATGTGGAGCGGACATCAGCAATCTGTCAATGGTCGGGGAGTCTTCATAACGAGTTTGCCCGTTATGACACCCAACCAAGAACAGTGAAAGAAACAAAATATCCGCATATTTCCGTCTTATGGTGAAAAATATGTTAGACAAGGAAATGAAGTCCATCCGTATCGGATTGAAATGAGGGAATACTCAACAGCAATCTATCTAATCCATTTCCATACCGTACAAGGGGCCAGACCAGTATCCGCTACCAGAAGTATAGTACTCAGGGTGGCCATCGCATCTAATGGTCAAGTGCCATGTCTCACTATCGCTATATACACTGCTAGAACATTCATCGGTAGTGCATGCGATCAACTTGTGTTGAGATGTAACGGGATGAATCATTCCAACGAACGGAAGCATACAAATGATCAGTAGTATGAAAAGTTTTTTCATTGAAGTATAGAGTTTGGTTGTGAAAACCCAAATATATCACCATACATTAATTCCAAATAGATTTTGATAACTTTACAATAAAAAGATATTTGGCACGAAATTTGATAGTTTATTGATTGCACGGTATCCAGAAAAATACTGGGAGAATTCTTCTTTCGGTTGACCTCAATTTAGTGAGGTAATTCTTCTCTTTATGTATACTAAATCAGAACAAAGATGATACAAACCTTAATTGGTTTGGCACGAGGCAAATTCACAATTTTGTCTCGTGAGAAGCCTCCGCAATTAATATGTGAATTCTACAGCTCTCATTATCTTCTGCATAGACATGATCATGAAGATGTTTCTAATACAGATAATCAATAATTGTAGAACCATGATGAACGGTCATTTTTTATCCGCAATCCTCACCTCAATGGCAGTTGTGATCTCATGTATCCTTGCAAGTGCTGATCTAATGGCACAGACTAGACTTTTCGTGTTTCCCTCTGAGGAAGAGAAAGTACTCAGTGCGGAGCAGTTGGAAAAATACCATTCATTTGAAGCACAAAATACACATGAACATGTTGAGTTGATACGAATTGGCAATCTGCTACCATCCCTTCAAAGTCGTATGTTGCAGATTAATCTACCTGATGTACTAGAGAAATATATAGCCGAGTCAACTCAGGTCATGTATCATTCTCCCGATGAATATGTCTGGCATGGTGATTTATCTGCCGTTCATGGACATATGATTTTGGTCAACTCTGATGAAAAGTTCACAGGGGTGATTGAGTTTGGTAATAAAACCTATAAAATTGAACCTTTAGGTGGTGATATGCATGTTTTGATCACAGTGAAGATGGACGAAGATTATCAAATTGATGATCAAGTGCCTCTTGAATTATTAGATGATCAATACAAATCTCCACAAACCCGTGCCTACAAGACGAATACTACAAACAAGGATATTCAAGTACTGGTACTCTTCACCGAAGATGCAGAGTATGCTGTTGGGGATAGATACTCAACTGCTGTAGCAGCAATCAGTAGCGTGTCCACGGCATATTACAATAGTGGAATAACGAGCAGTGAATTATCCGTTTCCCTGGCTGGTGTTGAAACAATCAGTTTTTCAGAGACACGGAACATACGTTCAGATATTAGTTCACTGATAAATGATGAAGAAGCTGATAGTCTAAGGCGTGCATTCTGGGGAGATGTGGTCATCTTGCTCACAGATGCTAATTACACAACTTCAAGGGGAGGGGCTATTTATGGTATAGCAGGTGAAATAGAGGCAACCGTGCAAAATGCATTTGCGATTGTAGAAGTTGATGTAGTAACATCGCAATTCACATTTGCCCACGAACTCGGCCACCTTCAGGGAGGCCGACATCAGCGATGTACAAAGGTCTATAGCCCTGGGGGATGTAGCCGCGAACGTGGGAGTGCTCATGGATATAGTTGGGAGATCGCTGACTCACAATATGTATGGACAATCATGCATCAGTTACGAAGTCAAGGCAGTAGAATTCCATATTTTTCAAATCCTAATGTGAGTTATATTGGAAAGCCGACTGGCACATCAATAAATAACAATGCACAGAAGCTGCGAGACACCGCTTCAACGATAGCTAGTTTTCGTACTGGAGATCTTCTAAGAGCCATCATTCTTGCAAAGGCTAGTGGTGCATGCTCGGGAGATCCTCTCCGCATTGGATCAAGTGTTTCTGGTGGAATAGGATCCTATTCGTATCAATGGGCAGCTAGTACGAATGGCATTACCTATATTGATGCGGGGTCTAGCACAAGTTACTCAACCATGATGCCGCCAAGTCAGGATTTATATCTTAAACTGACGGTGACATCTGGTATTCAACAGTATACGGATTTTGAATATATTGAGAATATTGACGGCTCCTCCTATTGTGGATTGACTAAAGTATTTAAAGAGAAAGAAATTCTGACTCAGCAGGATCAATTTCCCGTAGCGTTTATCTTGAATGAAGCCTACCCAAATCCATTTAATCCTTCAACATCTATAACATATGGTATCCCAGAGAGTGGTGATATCAGGCTGGCCGTCTACGATTTATGGGGGCGGCAAGTGTCTGAGCTTGTAAATGGCTACCGAAGTGCAGGTTATCACAGCATTACTTTTGATGCCTCCCATCTTCCTAGTGGGGTCTACCTTTACAGGTTACAAGCCGGTTCATTTGTAGCATCCAAAAAGATTACTCTCCTGAAGTAGAGAAGAATTTCTAATGATACTGGCCATTGATGATGAGTAGGTGATCAAATACCATGAGAGCACCCTTGTTGATTTTAACATTCTCTACATTCTTTTTAACCACATGCGACTCTCTCCATGAAGGAGATCGTGTCCTCTGTGCTGAGAATACGGCTGATTTCGTGACCGATTTTTCTGTATTAATCAATGGCAAACCTTGGATCGGGAGTAATGATCGTACGATTTATGCACGGCCATACGGAACAGACTCAATGTCGCTCAGTTTGGGTGTCGGGGGTACGAGTGGGACAGCTCATCAAATCGAACACATTTTTTTAATTCCATACCTCGTCAGACTGGGATTTACAATCTACATGCTTCCAATGGACAGAGTAAATTACTCATCAGCCCTATCGTATATTCTCTAATTGATCCAGTACCTCCCGAATGGGCATACGATCTTGATCCATATGAAAAGGCATTTATTTCAGTTAATGCTCATAATTTTTCCAGATGCACCATTCATGGATTCTTTGAATTCACAGCCATTCGCAGACACTTAGAAGTTGAGGTTCCACATATAGTAGACACTCTAAGATTTACCAATGGTAGATTTCAAACCCAGGTGGTTGCCTATGATGATTTATAGGGACAGTGAATTGTTTGATTCCACCAGTTTACTATGATTCTGATGATAGGTTAGTCAAGTTTTCTGTGCATAGGGCAATAATAATCTTGACAATTCATTGAACCAATCTGCACCATCTGATAAGTATGGATTTTATGATTCAACATTTCCCATCAAATGCACCATCACTCACCATTTCTGTACACGCCGATAGAACCTTGGGTTCTCCCAATACCCAGTGTGTATCTAATCAATCCTTAATTCTATTCTTGCACTCAGATAACTCTGTATGTCATCTTGATTCATTGTAATAATAGAGAAATGCTTGTCGCATACATCTGTGAAACGTGCAAGGACTTTTGGATTAATGAGTTCTTGGTCATGGAAAATAGCCATAGATTGAAAGGGTATCCCCCATTGTTGGTATTGTAGGAGTGCAATGGTAGCATCTCGGGTCTTTGAATCACTGTTGAGGCCCATTACAAACAATGGATCAGCGGAGTCATGAACTCGGCAGTCAATCATATATTTTTTGTCGGGATCAAGTGTGGGATCGTTCCAGTCGAATATGAAGCGGTTTGGGGCTACTGTCTCAATAATCAAGGATCGAAAATCATCCATGAACTGAGAACGAACATATTCATAGACGAGATAGGATGCATCAGATAGTTTTAAAAGTACTTGGACAAATGTATACAATGCATCTCCATATTGGTGATCAGGAACTTCAAGGATCAATTCACCATCAATATCTTGAATTCCATAGTCAGACAGAGTATTCTCAATTACGGATTCAAACCTATCCATCAGCAAATCTTGTTGATCAAACCAATAACTCAAATGCATATAGGTGTGTGCCTCATCCGTCAATATGGCACGATCGCTATCCAAGCGTAACACAATGACGAAGTGATCACCGTCATCAAATTTAAAAGGAGTAAACACCAGAAACCGATTGATTCCCTGTTGCTGAACTCTAATATCTTTTGATAACTTCTCTTGAAAAGATTTTTCAACCAAGGCTATATCCATAGAAGAGTAGATTCATAGTGTGAACGGATTCCCAACCGGAAATACCAAGTTAGTGTCAGATAGAGCAGATTCTATAGCACCTTCAAAATTGTTGTAACGATCAGTAGGAATAGCATAGGATTCTTCTTGTAAGCCTAATTTCTGATAGCGTTCACTAGCAAAGTGAATATGAAATCAAAAAAAGTCTCAGATTCAAGTCTATTAGAGTGGATATGGCTACATCCGTTATACCTTCTTAGCCTGAAAATGCGATTAGGGTTTTCTAATTGTGTAGCGACGATAACTGAAAAGTCTAATTTGTTCAAGACATTTTTACGAAGAATCAGTAGAAACGGATTTCCATGTTCACCAGTTACGTTCAACTGGAGCTGAAAATGTTTGACCTTGGATTGAAGCTTGATGAGAGTGCGCCAGTTTTCAGGTGCTATCTTACGCTCCATGAGTAGAGATTGAATGTCAGACTCTAACAGTGCCACATACATTGATTTCAGCAGAAATGTCTATACAAAAGAGGCTTTTGCAAAACCTCAGATTTTTCGTAGAAATATTGCTCTGAAGCACCTTGACGTATTTTTTAGAGTTGTCTGGGAGGTTTTGCAAAAGGCCCAAAATAGTACATTTTTTAATTGAATTGGTTCAACTCACATGATGAGTATCTTCACATGATCATACCCAGGAAAAGAAGATTACAATTCAGTCGTTGATGCAACCAAATGGAGTTCCCAAAATCTCATGAAGCTGACTTCTTGGCTCACAAGTTGAACGTAAACATTCATAAGTAGATGACTAAGTTGAATGGATCACGCGTTACGCGAAAAACTTCTCCATAACCCCTTCTGAGTTCGGTCCACGAAGATAAGTCCCTATCCAACCTCCAATGAGGGATGCCAAGAATCCCCAGATGAGTGGATCCAAGCCCATAGGACGCACTGGTGTGATTTCACCAAGAAGGATAAATCCAATCAAGTAGAGCAGGGCATAAACTGCAATTCCCAAAGTCATGGACATCATTGCACCCGAAGTGTTAAATCGAGGCCAGTAAAGACCCAGTGCGACAGGGGCTAAGAAAGCAACTGCAAGCCCACCGCCGGTAAAGACAATGATATATTGCAAAAACTGAGGCGGATAAAGAGCACCAATTGTTGCTACCACTCCAATCAGTAAAGTCGTTCCATAGCTGATCCATTTTAATGTACGCTGTGATGCGGTCGGATGGATGGATTGTTGATAGACATCGCGAACGACACTGGAACTAATCATCAAGATAAAACTGTCGACTGTACTCATAGCGGCTGCGAAGGGTGCGGCAATCAAAATTCCAGCCATCCATGGAATTCCCGCTCCATTGGAAAGGATATAAGCCATCACGGGCATGATTCTATCTGGAGTATGATCTAAACCCGGAGCAAGAATTCTCGCACAACAGAAAATGATAATCAATGGGATATAGATCATCAAGAAATAGATTACCAATGAAGCAATCGCACGGCGAAGAGTGCGAGTACCAGTGAATGCCATGAGGCGTACCATGTTGCCGGGTTGCCCAGTTCCTGCAAGTGCCCAAAAAGCAAAGAAGGAAACGGCAAGCCCAAGAGGTAAAAATCCATTTGGATCCGAAGGGCTTGGTCCTGGTGGATGTAGATACAGTCCAGATTGTCCGTCTCCACGCGCGTACGCAGTCAATTCATGAATCTTAGGGCTGGCAGGTAATGCAAAGGTTCTTCCTGATGTGATCCGCTGAATTTCACTGGGAGTCATGATCTGGGTGACTTTGATCGGATCGGATTCATGAGTTCCCTCGGGTATATATGCAGCTTCATTGGTGCGAAACAGTTTTCCTTCCTCCGTAAACCAAGTCTCCGATTCAATTCGGATGCCTTCTGCGGGGGCGGGCGAATTAACGATAAAGGATGCGGTTCCAAGGCGAGGGGGTTGCATGGAACTCATTTCGGATGATGCCTTTGGGAGTCCACCTACCTCAATGAGCGCAAACACCAACATCAAGAGTACTCCGATGACCATGACAAATCCTTGCAAAATGTCGGTCCATACTACTGCTCGAAATCCCCCAAACGTGGTATAGACCACTACAAGAATGGCAAAGAGCAATAACCCAAAGACGTACTCTGGATTGGAATTCTCTGGAATTAAATTCGGTACAACACTCTGAAGATGCAGAGCTAAATCCTGATAAATTGGTGAGCTCCCCAATAATTGCTGCATAATCAGAGCTGCAAGGGTAAATTGCGGCACCAGATAGACACATAGGAGGATCGCCAGAAGTGATGTACTGATGAGGGCGATCGTTCGACTCTCAAAGCGAATACGCAAAATATCAGGCACCGTAATCGCACCCGTTCGTTGAGATACAATGCTCAGACGCTTACCAAGGATCCCCATGGAGCAAATGGGAAAAACCATATAACTGGCAATCCACAAAGCCAGAGACCACCCATGTGCATAAATCAGAGATGGAAATCCGGCGAACGAACCAGCAGAGGCACTGGTTGCTCCGAAGGTGAGCGCCAGTGCAATGACTCCAAGCCCACGACTTCCCAAAAAATACTCGCTCAGAAAGGACCGCTTCTTGAAGGCATAATTGGAAATCACTGCCAGAGACAGAACAACAGCCGTATAGCAGATAAATGCAATCAGCGAGGAATTGCCGCCATCGGTCATGTTTCTTTCTCCCTCATATGAAACAGTGCAAACCAGAGGCTATACACCGTAGCTGTCAGCCATGGGAGTGCAACACCGAAGATGACCCAGTGAGGAATCCCCCAGAGCAGCTGAACCTCTTCTGAGCTGTAGGCAAATAGTGCACAATAGCCAATGGTCCAGATCATGCAGATTCCCGAGAGAACCAGAATATGAAATGCCTCTCGCCGAGCCTGACGAAATCCTTCAGCCATGTTAGGATTTGATCTCAAGAATGAGTTCGGTTTCAACAGCACTTCCAAGGGGTAACTGGGCTACACCAACTGCCGATCGGGCTCCAACTCCCACATCGCCAAAAACCTCTTTTAGGAGTTCAGATGCACCATTGATCACCAGATGCTGATCCGAAAAATCAGGATCGGAATTGACAAACCCAGTCAGACGGAGAACGCGAACGATGCGGTCAAGTGATCCAATGGACTGATGGACAGCCCGAAGATTATTGGCTGCACAAAGAGCTGCTGCCTGCTGAGCCGTAGATAGATCTATGTCGCGGGGCACCTTGCCAGCAAAAAGTAATTTGCCATGTGATATGGCGACTGCACCCGATACATAGACGATGGATCCTGTCAGCGTCACTGGTTTGTACAGCCCACCTGGGGCAGGTACATCCTCCATTGGGTAACCGAGGGATTCAAGTTTTGTGATACGATTTGTCATCATAATACAGGTAAGGATTTTTGAAAAAAATTTAACCAGTTCTGGTAGAAAATATTATGGATATCTCCGGGGGCAAAGCCACGCAGTGAAAGTACATCAGCCATCAAGTGCAGATGAGCATACCGATCCAGACCCATGGGAGTCTGATCTACACCAAACCCTCCATCCAAATCACTTCCTATCCCAACGAATTTTGAACTTCCAGCAATGCTACAAATATGCTCCATATGATCAATGACATCATCAAAATTGATTACTGAACGATCGGTTTGGTTGCGTTTCCACCCAGGATAGAGCATCCATGCATCCAGTGCTGTTCCGATTACCGCATCTCGGTGAATCAGTTCTTTAATATGATCGTTGGAAAGCTGTCGTTGTCCAGGAACAATCTCTCTGCAATTATGATGACTCGCAATGATGGGACCATCATAAACATTGAATACATCCTCTATGCTCTCATCACTAAGATGTGTGATATCAAGGATCATTCCTAACTCTTGAAATTCACGCAGAAGAGCAAATCCATCGGGGGTAAGTCCAGATCTGGTGTTCGTGCCACCAGCATATTGACCAACTCCATAATGAGTTAACCCCGCAACGCGAACTCCTAATTCAAACCAGAGGTACAAATCGTCAAGATCCAACACGGGATCACATCCCTCAAAACTGAGGATCAATCCTAAATTATTTGGGTTCTCCCAGTGGTCATCCAAATGTCTGCGGGAATTAATGATTCGTACATGATTGGACTTTTGAAGCCAAAGATAATAGGAAAATTGTCCATAGGCATGGCCATGAGCAATTGAGGGATGAGCATAATCAAGTTCACGGCGAAGCATGGCTGGCGGCGCATGAGGTCCACTACGGGCGAGCAATGTAGCGACACAAACCTTTAAGTTCGCTTTGGCAAGCTCTTCCAGGGTAATCAGACAGGATCCACGATAGGGAGCATCGGGATACGAGGCATCGATCTCACGCAATTGATCCAGTGGGAGCGTCAGGTCCCGATTGAAGGACAGTGCATTCCATGCCAGATCTAAGTGGCCATCAAACAGTGGAAGAAATGAATTAAAGATAGGTACCATCTTATTGAACTTGAAAACCAGCACGCTGAATCAATATACGAGGAGGTCGGAATGAAATGGATTCGGAATAACCACTGCCAAAAAAGCCGAATCCATTCTCCACATTCGAAAATGATCCAGGCTCTACAAGAAAATTCTCATCAAAAAATCCCACAGGGGAGACCCATTGATGATCACCCACATGAACCGTCACAAGGATTTCCCGAAGATCAATGATATTGGGTGACACTTGACTGTCCTCGTCAAAGACATCATAGATTTTTAGGTAATCCTCCCGAAGATCAATATTGAGCAGGGATCCATCGGTATCGGGAATTTCAAGTCCAGCATAGTTGAAGGTCACCGACTTGAAGACGGGATTTGCCCCTGCCTCATCATAGCCCACCAGAGTGTACTCCACATCAATGCGGGGCAATGCAGGAGGAGTACCCATCACCTTCAACGGCATGATCGCCTGGCGAAGACGGAGAGTATCGGGTTCAAGAACCTCTAAAGCGATCGGAGGGGGGACGGTCGTCATGGCTTCGCTTTGAGCACCATCGGAACGCTTGACTGTGAGATGATAAGTCTCTGCTACCGATGCCTGAAAGACGGACCAGAACACATGTCTATAGTTTCCATTCTCAAGTTGGATCACCGAATCACGCCATATAAGCGTCTTGCCATTGCTTAATTGAGTCGTCATGACGGTTGCATCTAACGGATCGGGGCGGATAACAGTGATGTTGTTGGTGATTTCAAAGATCCTAACAGCATGAGTATCCGCTTTGGGGTTGATGATTCCATAGAGAGAATAGGGGTTGTCAAGCGGAATTCGAGTATCGACAGTTTCGGAGCATGCCGCAACTGTTACGATCAATCCTGTAAGTAAAACGACTCTGAACATGTTCAGTCAAGATCAACGCGAAGTCCGACAACTGGAACCACTGGCAGTTGATAATTCCTCTCTGAAGTAAATAAATCAAGTGCGAACAGATTACGGCGATTATAGACATTGATCACTCCTAGCTGCATCGTCAATGAGAAGTTATTCAGAGAAAATTCCCGCTCCAAAGAAATGTCCAATCGATGATAGGTGGGAAGTAGGGCACGGAAAGGTTCGCCATAGATGACTCGTTGGTAATCAGGAGCGGTGAACAGATTCAGTGCACGGTCCATCAAAAGAAACCCGTCAAATCCATAGACCTGTGTAAAGGGCCTCCCACTGCCAAAATTCCATCTTGCACTGATATCAATGGACGCAATTCGTGTGGTCGCCACCACATTGAGCTGATGCCGTCGGTCGTGAGGTGGGCGGAAATCCAAGTTTTCACTTCCATACCATAATTCGGCTGATGGCTGCTTGGAGGTATACCGAACACTAGAAAGTCCATAGTTGATGTATCCATAGAATTTTTCTCGACGAATTTCACTTCTGAATTCAACTCCCATGGCACGGCCATCGGCACGCTGGAGCTGTGACGTAAACCGTGGATAAGCAGTCCATTCTGCAATAAAGAGATCATCCAAAAGCTTATAATAGGCTTCTACAGATACTTCCATCCAGGGAAAGGGACTGACTCTATAGCCAGCAAGGGCGTGAATGGAGCGTGATAAATCTTCTACAGGTGCACTCCGCCATGAAGTAAAAATGTTGGCTGCATCACGGCGGTCGTTGAGACCGAAAATTTCCTGATGATACCATCCTGCACCAATACTGATTTCATGCTCATCCTGATGCCAAATAGATCGGAAGCGTGCTTCAATATGGTTGATGCCATCCTCTTGGCCAGGAAAGAGCTCTGCAATGGCAGTGACACGGGTTTTCAAATTGGAGGTGATATAGAATTCGGGTTCAACATACAGTCCTGCCTTGTGCCTGCGGCTCTTTCCAAAGTTTGGATCCTGAAATAACCCTCCAAGATCTGCAATCACCTGGGGAGCCCGCCAGTAAAGCCCCCATTTCCATTGGGTGCGCTGATAGAAACTATTCATGTGCACAGCATACTGGAACCCAGAGATTTGAGACCAGCGTACGGGATCATTGGCAGGTCCTTGCTCTGTTTCTAAAAAGGAATAGGAGAGATGGACTTCTGCAATAAATGGGAGCGCCCGCGGAAGAACAACATATCGGAGCCCAACGGCCGCGTTGCGCCATCCTATTTCTTCAAGAATACGATCGGCGGATTGGAGCCCAATCGTTCCACGGTCATGGGTATACATGGCACTGATCGAGAGTTGGCTGTTAGAGCCGATCTGTCCATGCAACTTTAAGAAAGCATCTCCAAAGGTATAGGGCATGTCCTGGGACACATAACGTTCTGCAACCTGCTCTACAACAGACTGCCGAATGGATGTGAGAAAGGAGAGCTTGTTATAGATCAGTGGACCTTCAATTTGAGTGGAACTGATGAATGGAGAAACCGACAGAGATCCACTGTAATTGCGTTTGTTTCCATTCCGGGATTTGATGTCAATGACGGACGAAATCCGTCCAGTGAAAGGTGCCCCATAGCCAGCTGTATGAATATCAGCCTGATGGATGATGTCTGACGGGAAAGCAGAATAGAAGCCCAGGATATGATAGGGCTGATAGATATGCATCCCGTCAAGGAGCGTCAAGTTATGAGATGGTTCTCCCCCACGAATATAATACTGACCACCTCGATCCCCCAGCGCGACGACTCCTGGAAGGGTGGTCAAGAAACTGGCCAGATCCCCAGATACATCTGGGGTCGGGATCAAGTCCATGTCTCTGGGACTCACGGTCTGAAGCCCAGCGGTGATGCGTGCGGCCGCGGTTTCCACTTCCGCTTGGACCACAACTTCGTCAAGTTCTGCTGGTTTAGGTTGTAGGGCAAGATTCAGGTTCAGTCTGTCACCAGCTCTGAACGTTAGCGTGTCAGACCACGAAGAATATGCGATGAATGAAAACCTGATCACATAGATTCCAGAGGGAATACGAGTAAGGTTGTAGATTCCATCACTGTTGGTGACACTTCCACGCAACCCACCCGTATCACTTTCCAAGATCACATTTACGCCTGCAAGTGCTTCTCCATCTTCAGCGTCGGTAATAAATCCACGAATGCTTGCAGTTTGTGCAAAACTTGTGTTGACTCCCAAAAACAACAATATGAACAATAAGCGTTTGATTTTCAGACTCCAGAGCGATGTGGAAAGGATCAAATAAGGATTCCCATGATGGACAAGGTATAGAACCAATCTATAACTTAGCCCAAATTACAAAAAATCTGCATCATAGATAGAATAGGATTAGGATTCAAACATTTGGGCTATGATCTACAATGATCAGTGAATGAAATGCTATCATCAAAAGAGTAGGTCAAAGGCATAAAGGAATAGGTGTCATGAATACTGATTTTCAACAATCATTCCCATATACAACCCCAAAGTGGACTCATCTTGGATTGATTAAAATTATTGATTCAGGCAGTAGATCTTCTCAGATCTCAAGATGATAATCTACATGCACGGTCGTATAGAAAGCTGGTGATTGCTCTGCACGGAAAAGATAATTCGTCACACTAGTGCTACCATTCAGATGGATGTTTCAATCTACGAGATCCCCAGTAGTCACTTCATGTATATTGAGACGAGGTCAAGGATGCCTCATTGAACCCCGCTATGGACTGTCTTCCTTAAGCAGGAAGGGATGTGAATTTCGTAAGGAAATCTATGCTACATGGATTTAGCGAAACAGATAGCATTAATAAGGTGATCACCCATGAGGAGAGTTTAACGGGAGGATTTCTCAATTTGAAGTGCTCTGTAAGAGACTCGCCATGATCCGTCAGGGACCTTCACAGTAGCTGTTTTTGGATTCTTCCGTACGACTACACCTCTGATCGTTTCTTGTTGTTTATTGATAAATGTAACTGTATCCCCGATATGAATCTGCTCTTTGTGCCCCAGATTCGTTTGGCGTAGTCCTTGAGGCTGTGGAGAAGCGGATTCAGATTTTTTTCCTAATGTGAGAGCAGAATCTTTCGGTTGATGCTGTTGACTCGCCTCCCACCCAGCAAGTGCAGTACTAATTTGGTGTAAAATCGTTTCGGTGATTTGTTCTGGTAGGAGTGTTACTGAATATTCTCGATTTAGGATCAGCTTTTTATCAGTAAAGTTGCATTCCCCGAGATGTTTTTTGGCATTGTTAAAATTGAGAGACCAGTCGGTAAGACCATGTTGATCCATGAGCATACGTGCTTCACTGGCGACCTCCAAGAGACGATTCAAAAGTTTAGAACGCTCATGATGAGTCGTCTCAGATACATGACGGAGTTGTGGATACACGACAGTCCATGCCGATGATTTTGTATCAACCACCGCACGTTTTGGATTTAGTTTTGTGATGACACCATCCATGTAGACATTAAACTGGTATTTAAACTTGACCTGATCACCAAGCTTGAACATCACTCTATGATTGGCGGGATCAGAGAGAAAACTGTTTTTGAAACTGGACATCGGAAGAATTTTAGAGAGAGATCAACGACGGAATTCAAGAATAAAGAAAGGATTCCAATGAAGCTATAGAATGAGATGAGTATACGTATTCGGGTGACCATCAAAAACGGAAGCCCCATTTTACAATGTATTTAAGATATCTATTTGGTCAGCACTTGAATCGCCCCTCGCATAGTGGTTGCATGTCCAGGAAATGTGCAGATGAACACATATTCCCCCGACTGATCAGGGACATAAAATACCACCGTCTCCGAATCACCTGGCTCAAGTAAGCCCGTATGTGCAAGGATGGCATCGGAATCCGGGACATATTGCATTTCATGGCCTCGGAGTCCAAGTTGCAGTGCGGCCATGGCTATCTCATCAGCAGCGTCATGTTCTACAATGACCAAATTATGTAGCATATCATCATCATTGTGGAAGGTAAGAGATACATGGCTCCCAGCACCGACGGTAAACTTTGTGTGACTAAATCGAAGGTTCGGTAGAGTTCCAACTGTTAATTGTATATCGGAGGATTCGGGTGATGATGGGACGACCACATCATCGTCAGGTTGAACGGGAGGTTTCATCTGTACAAGTTTCATTTCCAGAGGCGAACCCTCAGGGACTTGATTCAATGTATAATACGCAGATGAATGTAAGAGAGGAAGTCCATCATCTGAAAGAACCCCATCAGCAGTGATGGAGTAGATGTATCCTTGGCGGAGATCATCTAATGCAAGTCGGATTTCCATCCCATCTTCGGAAACCACAACACCCCTCACCTGATGCCCCATGATGTTGATTGGAGGACTTCCATAGGATGAATGATAATGATAGGTAAAACTCTCTACAGCATAACTGGATACTTCAGAAGCCGAGGGAATATCCGATGGTTTTGTCAGGGTGATCAAGAATCCATCGGGCATCGCTTGCATGCTATGCATCTCAAAGGGAATTTCACCCGTCCATACTAGACGCTGTAAGGCATAAGGTTGCTGGCCCGTGGCTCCCCATCCTCGGCTTGTTTGTCCAACCATCAGTCCACCTTCAGGATCCCAAGCCATTCGTAAGACACCCGACGCGAACCCCTCACGAAATGCAAAGGCTGCCCCTTGATAAATGCCATTGACTTTTTCAAGAAACACGCGAGTGATTTTACTATGCCCCTGATCGCCTACAAAGACTTGACCTGCAAAGGGGCCAAACCGTCCATCGGTGGAATCAGAAACGATATCAGAAGTGGAAATTCCCAAAATCGTGTGAGGAATCCAAACGGCAGGAGGCTTTAGTTTTGGAATCTCTTTGGCGACCATAAACAGTGGTTCACCCGTATCAGGGATCTCCTCAGGTTTCAGAGAAAGGGGAGATCCTTTTTCTCCAGACCATCGGAGGCCAGCAGGATTGCCTACAAAATCGCCTACTTCAACATGGGTGATATATCCCGACGCAATCCAATCACCCTGATTTTCGGCATAGAATAAATCACCCTGAGCATTGAATCCCATACCAGCAGGGGAGCGCATTCCAGTAGCTATGGGAGTCATATGACCGTCTTCTGTGATCGATAATGCCCAACCCCGCCATCTTGATAGGCTCGCACCATATCCAATCCATCCAAGGTTGAGCATGACGACCATGGATCCATCCGCTTGAATGAGAGGCCCATAGGAGTATTCATGATAGTTGCCGTCCAAGGGCCATGAATAGACAGTTTCATGGAGATCGGCTGTAGCATCTCCATTGAGATCACGCAGGCGGGTTAATTCACTTCGTTGGGTAGTATAAAAGGAATGATTATGCCATGCTAACCCGAGAGGCTCATGCAATCCAATAGCAAAGCGATGGAAGTGTGGGCGGGAAGAGATGGACATTACGGGGTCATCAATCAGCCAGATCTCCCCGCGCCGGGTCGCAACGCCAAGGCGACCATCGGGCATGAACGACATGCCCCCAACTTCAAGAATAATGTTTTGCGGAATCGGAATCGTTTCTATACGATAATACTCCGATTCCTGAGGAATTTGGGATAGACAGGGTATGCCAATAAATAGAGCCATCCATAAGATCAAGAGTGTTTTCATGGAGTTTACCAGATGATTGAATACTGTGCTCTTGAGTTGGATTGATCTGATGAAAAGGAAATCACAAGTGCTTGGCCATCATCAACCTGTTGAATGGCAGCTTTGGATTCGGTTTCTGCGTACCATGAAAATCCGTCTATGGCAAAACGGGTATCACTGATGGGGGCAATGTGATCACTTACAGCAATGATCACGAATACCTTCTGATCTGTTTCATCAGAAAGAATCAATGTTCTCAATAACCCAGAAGAATCGGGAAGAAGTTGAAGATGATCTTCAAGGATGGCTTCCCCAAATGAATAGGTAAATACGGGATAGGGGGCTGGAGCATAACGGATCAATTGAAGCATCTCATCATCTGCACTGTGAAGTGCAGAGTAGCCAGAAAATGTCACGGTGCTCCCCAATGGTAGTAATGTCTGCTGTATTCCACGGTTATGCCACATTGAAGCAACATCAACGAAAGGTCCTCTCCAAACATGGAGTAGGGCAGCTGCCGAAAGGTCAATACTGTAATGAATGGATTCTGGATGTCCAACCGCTATGGCATGGGTTCTCTTGGTTCCCCGATGCTCTATAAATCCGCGCAACAGTAATGGATCCGAATCAGGCGAAATCAGAATGCGTTCAGCAGGTTGAGGTGCCTGATAGGGTTTGAGCAAGAATATTGGCCTTGTGGAGGGACCTTCAACGGAGAGGGTTACTGCTGGTGGCCCCCATCCGACTGTTTTGTAATAACCAAAGCGAAACGGATGTACTCCTTGGGTGAGTACTACATCTGTGTGAACGGTGGGCTGGTTGATTTCGTGCGAATGTGCTTGTTGGTTTCCAACAGTAATGAATGCACCGCCAATACGACGATCGGTCCAATGGGGATCTCCTGAAATCCATCCAAGCGTCGTTTGGAATCGGTAGACACCAGTGGCAGGGATGTGGATTTGACCTTTATAACGGAGGGCAACTGAATCGGAAGAGGTCACCACATAATCCTGAAGATGTTCAATGCTTCCCGTTGACATGAGGGTGGCCGATTCTTCCAAATCGGATAGATCCAGTTGACTCCCAGTATATTCACCATAGGTAAGATCCTGCAATATAACATTGTCGCTTCCTGTCTTACGAAACCGGATATTGCGTAATGCAATCGGTCCATGATCCCCCTGAATCATCAGTGGACCCTCAGGTGCCTCATCGGTAAAACCAGTAGCCCGAGTCGGCCCTGTGACGGTAACGTTTTTTTGAACGACAGTTCCGTTGAGAAGAACCTTAGAAAAGCGGGCATGCTGGATTTTCTGACCCGATTCATCAAATCTGGGAGCATCAAATACAATGCGGAGAGACTGCCATAACCCAGGAGCACGGCCCGCATTGATGCGAGGTCTTCGCCCTTCAAATCCAGAATCATCAGCTGCATTCCAACGCTGATAAATCCCACCAACATCCCCGAAAGTCACTTGGTCATGTTTCCAACTATCGATCAACTGCACCTCGTAGCGTCCTTGAAGATAAATCCCAGAATTAGATCCTTGCGGAATCATAAACTCCAGTTCCAGTTCAAGATCTCCATGACCCCAGCTAGTATAAAGGTTGGACTGTGCTAGATCGTTGGGCTGATTGACAAGAATTCCAGTTCCATCAATCACTTCAAGGCTATGAGGAACGTTTGGATCACTGAAGACACTGTCGGCCAGTTTCCAGTTCTCTCCTGGAGAATCAAAGGAAGAAAAGGATTCCAGATCAATCGGTTGCAGTGGTAGTCCAGACTGGGCCTTGACGGTAGGGCAGGACAGGATGATTGCACCAATGAGAAAGCTCCATTTCCAAACGAAGGTTTTCGTCATGGTTTCAATGGTGAGATCCAGTTCATTAGGGGGACAAGAATGTTGATCGTTGTAGGCAAGAGACACACTATGAAGGTATTACTGAGAGTGACCTCTGTTATAGCAATGAAAAAGGCTCAACAGAGCACGATGAATGATGATATGATTTAGATCCAGAAATTTTTTAGATGACAAGGTTAGGGCCGTGCCTTGAAGTGCTGGTAAAGGAACCAGGTGACTCCAAAAGCAATGATGAAAATCGTGAGTGGTACAGCAATCCCCCAAAGAAAACTCATCGGTTCAGATTGGGATTGAGCGAAAAAAAGGGGAGGAAAAAGAGTTGGTATCATGGTGGTGGTACATTAAGGGGATGTCAGTTTCGTATGCAGGACACACGAAATATAGACCTTCGTAAAAACCCTCTGAAAGTATGGGGCATTGTGCGAGATGTTTAAGGATCATTAGAATCAGTAAAGTTGATCAGACTTGACTCATGGGCTGTTGATGAATGCCTTGATTCACTATGGAAATACAAATGAGTGTTCGTAACAGCGACGCACGATGATTGACAACACCTTCTCCTGCATGACCATATGGCATTGACAACAGGAAGATACGGATGCCCAGAACATGGTACGATACCAGTTCAGACAAGAGGATTCATCCTTCATCGTGCGATTGATTCTTATGGTGTTTACGCCAGGCTCGGTAGGCCAGAATAAGCCCTAGAAAAGATGCCGCGTAAGCAATGGTCATTCCGATAACGGTTGCTAATGCCTGATTCATGATGGTTTCTGATTAATGGGTTTCCAACGTACTTTCGCCTCAAGTTCCTCAAGATAAGTCTGCTGCTTTTTTTCATACTCGTTGGAAATGGCCTTAAGTTTTGGGTCAATGACCAAGTGCATATAAATGGTAAGTCCAATTCCAAGGATCAACATGATATAGCCAGAGACCTGCAATAGAATCGTCAGGGCGGCTCCAATGGTAATCAATACATAGCACAGAGGAGAGAGCACAATCGCAATCCAGTCCTCTTTGGTCCATTCGTCAGCTTCGTGAGCCGACCAAGTTTTACGAATCATTCAACTGTCGGAAAAGTGTCAGAAGGGCGGCTTGCCTGTTCTGCGCCAGCAACCAGATCGCCATTGACCAAGATCAAACCGCGACGAATAGCCTCCTCTCGCACAGGCCCCCACCATCCAATAGGGCGGGACATGACATAATAATGTACCAGATGATCCATGGATTCAGATTTGGTCAGCAGAGTGACCGGAAAATACACCAAGGCGCCGAGAATCATCAGAATCCAGAATTGCTGATAATCCAAGAGATTGGGGATCAGGTTCAACTCGGGTAGAATCCATACAACCAGCCAGCTAAATCCAAGATTGGCAATCCATGACGACAGATAGCCCCATGCATTAAAACGCCACCAGACGACTTGAAGGATGTTTGGAAGCCAGATGCCAGCGGCCATGATCCAGAGGGCAAAGATCAGCCAGGACGTTATATCTTCCATGATCAGACCATAGAAGAAGGAGCCAAGCAATAAAATGGCGGTTGAGATTCGTCCTACCTGTACCAGCCGTTTCTGGCTTGCCTGAGGATTCACATAATGCTGGTAGAGATCTCGTGTAGCATACAATGCACCAAGGTTGAGATGGGAAGAAATCGTAGATAGATGGATAGCCAGAATGGCGGCGAAGAAAAAGCCTAACATCCCGGCAGGCAGATAATCAAATCCAAGTCGAAACCATCCCATTTCATACTCGCTTTGTTCGGTAATATTGGGGAACAAGACAAAGAAAGCCAGGATAGCCACTGCCCAAACGGAATTGCGAATCAGGCCGAGGATCGTTCCCCACCAGATGCTGTAGCTTGCATCACGCACGGTTTTAGCCGATTGAATTCGCTGTGCTTCTACATACCAGTCAATGGTGGTACCCATACCAAATCCACCCAAAAAAGCAATCAGCATCATGGTGATAAACCATGCGATCGGAAAATCCCCCGACCACCACCCTGTAAACGCAAATGGATTGATCCGATCCAATTGACCCATCACATCCAGTTTTTCTATGATTCCGGTGGGGCCCCCAGCGGTATGAATTCCCCATGCAGAAACGATAATAATGACCAAAAACGCAATCACTCCCTGCTGAAAGTCGGCCATTACGACTCCCCAGTATCCGGCAGCCAAGACGTAGACTGCACAGACCAGAGAGAAGACAATCAGTCCAATCCAGGTGGGCCATGCAAACAGATATTCACAGATACGTCCCATGGCAATGCCTACCCAACCGAGGACAAACATATTCATAAAGAACTGCCATCCTGCCATCCAGCCCCTGAGGAGTTCACTGCCAAGCCCCGTAAAGCGCACCACATTCCATTCTGCCTGCGTATAGGCTAGGGATCGACGAAAAATCCGTGTCGATACAAACGCACTGATGGCTGCCCAACCGCAGAAAAAGGTATACCAGATACCTGCCATTCCATTTTTGTAGATGACTCCAGTAATCCACATGGGAGTATCTGTGGCCGTATGGGTGGCGTAAACACTGCTTGCAGGAAGCCACCAGGGCAAGTCTCGCCCAGCTAGGAAAAAGTCAGATTCTGATCGTTTGCCAAGGCGATAGAACAGGATGCCACTGCCCAGCATCAGGATCAGAAAAAGTGCTACCCAGAGCCAATCCAGAAATGTAAAGGTGACCGTCATCAACGTAGCATTAATGAATATCTCGTTCTAACAGGAGATGAAAAATACAACCATGAGCGGAAATTGTCAAGTGGGGCTGCTTTCTCTGTGCAAGATCTCAGATGGTACATAATGGAGTGAAGATCTGTATGGATTGGTAGGCAAGTATTTTTCTCAAAGTAATATCGCTTGGAAAATGGAGTCTTCACATTGGGTTCTGCACGCCCCTGTAAATGAGTTCAGGCTCAAAACTGGTCTGGGGAATCTGATGATCAATCTTTTAGAGACTTGTGAAGCATGAGTCGTTCAGGATGGAACCGAAACTAGGGAGTAAACGAGTTTGAAGCATGTATTTGTTCCCATCAATGATCACGGCATCAAGGACTATCTGTGTTGCAATGAGCAGTGGCCAATGATTCATGCTAGATGAAGAATACGAAATTAAATGGAATCATCAAAATAGGGCCAATTCTGAAGTAGATCCCAACATAGCCATAGTGATCGGGGCACATGGAAGCATCCTTTATAGGGCCCTCCCTTAAAACGATGCGTAACACGCCCTTCGCGATCACAGTAACCAAACCATTCACCGTACTCTTGGTCAACAAAGTGTTTTTGAATGTAGTGATCCACTTTTCGAAAGGATGCAAGATCATTTGGGTCTGATGTGCGAGCATAGTTGAGAAGATGGGCATACAGGGCTTCACAATGAGGCCACCAGAGCTTCATGGACCATTCAAGTTGTACGGGACTGAAACCCTCTACATCCAAAAAATAATAGAGACCACCATATTCCTGATCCCATCCATGCGATTGGGCATTGCGAATCATTTCACGGGCGAGGTCTTCCATTGCTGGCTGAAGCACTTGATCAGCAACGTGTTGAATAAACCATCCAGCTTCAATCACATGCCCCGGATTCACTAATCGTCCATTCGACCCCTCCAATGGCTCCCCTTCCAAGGACACATACTCAAGCGTATACTTTCCATGAACATGATCGGAGATGCGTTCAAAGCATTCTGTGATTTCACTTGTACAATCCACCTCTATCATCACTTCATCAATCAGGTTCAATAGCATCATCGGAATTGCAAGCATTTGAGTAGGGGGATTGCCCTCATACATTGGTCGCCCAATCTGTGTTAAGTCAAAGGCCCATTCCCATATCTGCTCAACCATGCATTGTGCTTCCTTGATATAAGGCTGGTGGTCAATCGCACGCCCATACTCTGAAAGAGCTAGGGCATAGAAGCATTCAGAGAAAATTTTTCGTTGCTGGTAGATTGGCTTACCATCAGATGTAACCGAGAAAAACACTCTTTTATCTGGGCAGATCGCGTGTTTGATCAGGAAATCCATCCCGATTTTTGCAGAGGAGAGCCAGTCAGTTCGTGGTTCTACTTTACGGTACAACTTGCTGAACATCCACACCAGACGGGCCTGCATCCAAATGTGCTTGGTCGTATCGTAGATCGCTCCATTGTGATCAATATTATTAAAGTGGCCTCCGTGTACAGAATCATGAGAGTAGGTTAACCAAAAGGGGAGCACTCGTTCAAACAGCTCGTGCTCAATGCGGTTACGCAGGCGATCCAGTTCAAAATCCTTCATCATCAAGTAGATTAATTCAAAATTAATTGCTAATTTAGGGGTTGAACAAATTATTTCCAAGATGACCGACCGACGTACGTTTCTACAGACCGCTGCCACTGCAGCGACAGGAGTTGCATTCACCGCTGGGGCAACTGCCCGAAATGCCTTCAACCAGAGGCCCAACCCAATTGGGGTCTCGACCTATTCATTCTGGAGGTTTAACGGACCGAAGGAAAACTATCCTATTGAGACCTGCATTGATCAAGCTGCAGCTATGGGGTTTGATGGCATAGAAATTCTCCATATGCAGATGGCATCTGAAGAGCCTGATTATGTGCAGAACCTGAAACGGCGTGCATTCGTCAACGGATTGGATCTGATGGGTTTTTCAACGCATCAGGGATTCGTCTCACCTGATGCAGAGGAGCGTCAGCACAATATTAACGAAACCATTCGTCAAATTGAACTGTGCTACCAACTTGGGATTCCTACCATGCGCCTCAATACAGGAAGATGGGGGACTTCCGAGTCATTCACGGCATTGATGGATAACCGTGGCATTGAACCTCCATTGGAGGGATATACGGATGAGGAGGGGTTTGTGTGGGTGATTGATGCAATTGAGAAATTGATACCGAAAGCTCGCCAGTGCGGTGTGCTTCTTGGCCTGGAGAACCACTGGGGACTCGGACGTACTCCCGAAGGGGTCCTCAGAATTGTAGAGGCAATTGATTCGCCATGGCTGCAAGTGACACTGGATACGGGAAACTTCCTGGAGGATCCTTACGACAAGTTGGAAATGCTTGCCCCCATGACCATTTTAATGCAGGCCAAAACCTACTACGGTGGAGGCACATGGTACACCCTTGAACTGGATTATACCAGAATCGCAGAGATCATGAAGCGGCACAATTATACCGGTTATGTCTCACTGGAATTTGAAGGTAAGGAGAACGAGCAGACTGCCATTCCCAAAAGCCTAGATCTGCTACGTAGTGCGTTCAGTTGATCTGAATGCACCAGAAGCGGTCAGCTCCAAGTGAAGGAAGATCTTCAAGGTGAGAATGTAATCAAATAGCACAATTCCAGTGCTATCTATACCAAGCGAAGCCCAACACGGCTGATCAGGGCAGGGAAAGCTACCATAGTCTAAGCATAGATCCCGGATGGAGGGACACCCAAAGAACACATCGGGGGCGGCGATGATGCACGCCCCAGAGCACAGTAGAGGATTACTGCGGTCGTTCTTGGTGGTAAATCCTAAAGAGGATCCACACTCTGAGCTTGGAGTCCCTTTGATCCTTCGGTCACAGCGAATTCAACGCGCTGTCCTTCATCAAGGGATTTGTACCCGTCCTTGTTGACTTCGGAATAATGGACAAACACGTCTTTATCTCCGCTATCGCGTTGAATAA
>JAPOUL010000111.1 GCA_026708685.1 Bacteroidota bacterium | reverse complement strand
TTAAAGCGATCAAAGTTCGTGCACGAGGATTCCGAAATCAAGAGCGGTTTGCGAATGCAATTTACTTCCATCTCGGTGGTCTGGATTTATATCCAGTAGGCTATCAGAATCGGTAAACCCACCGAAAAAGTGGAAGAACCAATTTATTGATTCAAAGAGACGCTCACTCCGCAGTAAAAGAAACGGCGATAATTGCTAATCCGCTCTGTTCGCATAGAATAATCGGAAGAGTATTCAAGCCCCGTTACATTAGCTCTATTGAGAGCATTGCCCAAAGCAAGATAGAAAGTTATATCATGTTTTTCCCCAAAGGGTAGATAGTAACTTAGTTGTAAATCCAGTCTTTGAAAGCTGGGCAATTGCTCAGATCCAACGGATCCCTCAACAGGTAAAAAATAATTGCCATCATTGACAGGAATGCTACTGACGACGGGCGTGATAGGTTGTCCTGTTGCATATCTCATTGTAACTCCACCATAAAGTGAATATATGAGACGATATTTAGCGACTACTGTCAAGTTATGGCGGATTTCAAAAGGAGCACGAGCTCGCTCATAAATAAATTCTTCTCCGATACTTCTCATCTGTGTCCGTACAGATCGATTATAGGAATACGATACCCATCCACTCATTCGCGTTTGCAGGAAAGCACCATATTTCATAAAGAAGTCAATTCCATGAGATCTACCTTCACCATCATTAGAGAGATTTAGCTCCGAGTGCTGTAAGATGAGCTTGTAGTATGGCTTGTAATACGCTTCAACCCTGATCTGTAATGGGGTATTTTCATGGTTGAACCCCAAAATATAATGTTGGGAATGTTGTGCTTCAAGCTTCGGATTACCCGTGAAAGAATTATACTCAAATGGAGCTGCAAATTGGTGATAGATTCCCCATGCAAATCTAATATTTGCAGTCTTTGAAATGGCGTAGCGAAGTGATATTCTGGGATCTATAACCAGAGACTTAGACATGCTGTGGTAGTCACCTCTTATCCCAGAGTTAAGTGCAATCTTCCGAGTAAGTTTAATCAGAAGTTCAGAATAAGATCCGATGCGTGTTGCACTATAGGATTCATCAATCCTTAAGTAATTGTTGTTGGGGGTTAGTAGGTCTCTTTCCGCAGGGAAGGTGCCGATGAAGCGGCTATTCGTTTTCTCAAACTCAAAGCCGGCACGAACATGGGAAACCTCTCCGATATAATGCTCTGCATCCACACGAAACTTGTATATGGTATCGCTGGGTCTCATATCAAGATCACCAATTTGCTGTCTGGTTGAATATTGGCTCAATGAAAAACCGCCCTGAATGTACCAGCCATTGAGAATATCTGACCACTGTATATTTGATAGAGAAGTTGATGTCTTTCCCCGATAATCTCCAACAAAAGATGGTAAATTAACGGATACTCCTAACCGATCATTAGCTAAAAAATTATATATCTTAAGCTTTCCTGAAGAAGAATAGTCATAAGTAAGACTTAGATTCAGATCGGAACTGCGGGGAGTTTCAGAAAACTGGTCGTATTGGCCATTGATTTGGAACAGAGTTTTCGTAAAACTACGGTTACCTGTGAACCGAACTCCTAACGTTTCCTTGATTAATGGTATATCAAGTCCTAAGGATGCCGCAGCTAAACCTGCATTTAAGGTTAACCTTCGCTGTTGGGGTAAATTCTGGCTATTCATGTTCAGGACTGAAGAAAGTGCGTTGCCATATTTTGCGGAAAATCCCCCCGTTGAAAAAGCAGTTTTCTGGATCATGAACGGAGGAATCACTCCAAAAATTCCTCCAGTAGGAGATTCAAATTTATATGGGTGTGATAAAGTTGCCTGATCTAAAATAATGAGCGTTTCGCTCAAATCTCCGCCACGAACGAATAGCCCTGCCCCCTCATCTACCATGGAAGTACCAGGAAATGTCTTGAGAGCCAATAAGATATCCGCTGCAGCACCAGGTGTAGTCACTACATCCAGTGATTGAAGTGTAACCCCATCAGAATCACCGGTTGAATATCCATCGGAAGTGACCACCAATTGTTGAAGGTCAATCACAGACTCTTGGAGCACAATTTTAACAAAATTACTATCCTCAGCCACTAAACTTAATTGTTTCTTAACTGGCTCATACCCCAACATTGACACTTGGATATTCAGTAGACCGACTTGTTCTGTAACAAAGTCAAACTGTCCGTCAAGTCTCGTAGAAGCTCCTTCTTTGGTTCCCAGTGCTTGTACATTAGCAAATGCAATGGGCATATCTTTTGTATCTAAAACGATTCCATAGATTACGGTTGGTGCTATATCTTGGCTTAATACGGTGGGGATTGAGGATAGCCAGAAGAAAATTATCAAACGTAATGCACGCTTGATAATCCATAGGCTTGCAGCATTTGAGTGATCGTGACTTGAACTGTGCATTAGGTTGCGATTGTTATTGAAATCGTTCACAACAGTCCCACTTGAGGAATTTGTAGAATTGCTTTCCAAGGGAGTATTCAGGGGTAATAACCTCCACATGAAGGTGCCCACAACGATTGATGACACTAAACCATATTTGGTCGATAAGATAGATGCATCGGTGAATGAGGCTATCTTCATGTACTAATTTTTGACGATGAATCATGAAATAAGTTGCATTTTTCGAAAACATAGGTGCAGATATGGAACATCATTTCAATTGGAACTATGGTAAAACCCCATTGTTTTATGAACATGGTGCATTCATAGTGGTTAGGCATATTTTGAATGTTGTTGTAGGTCACTAACTCATTGATTGATGACTGGTTGTGAATTACTGGGATTTGACATGAGTCAGAAATTTGTAATGTCACTCATTTCTGTTGGCAAGAAAAGAGATCCTATCAGTAAAACAAAATCTCCATAGCAACGCTAATGAACGGTTTCATTGGTATTATTGTGATTGAAAGCAAGCTCTTTTTACGTTCTAGAGTTGCTTCATTTTTTACCTTTATCTTTCCGATCATACTATTCCTTGTATTCGGATCTATTTTTGGGGATACGCCGGTTTGGAATCATCCAGATCTGGCCTATGTTGATTTTTATGCTCCAGCACTTATTGGTGCATTTATTGGTCAAGCGGGGCTGGTTAATTTAGCTGTATTTGTTGCATCCTATCGGCAATGGGGCATTTTGAAACGATATAATGTTAGTCCTTTGCCCTTAAGCCATTATTTAATGGGGCTGGGTATAGTTCATTTTGCTAGCTTACTAACATCATCTTTGATCTTGATTATGATAGGGAAATGGATTTTTGGTCTTCAACTGGTGGGTGATCTATTCGTAGTAGTCTTGGCTGGGCTATTAGGTGTAGGTAGTTTTTTTTCTTTGGGTTTTTTGATTAGCGGTCTTTTTTCATCTCCACAATCTGTTCTTTCAATAGGACAGTTTTCGTTTATATCAATGTTCCTACTTTCAGGGGCAGCAGTACCGCGTCAACTATTTCCTGAATGGTTGTATACAATGAGTTCTTTTCTTCCATTAACACATATTGTTGAAGTGTTTTCTGGTCTTTGGATGGGAGAGTCATTTTCTGAGCACTTTGTGTCATTGGTGATTATGATTGGCATAACCATTGTTACTTTTCCGATAGCAATTCGTGCATTTTCGTGGCAGAAAATGTAGGAAATCGTCTGACGATAAATTCAGATCAAGATACAGGCTAATCTGAGTGATTCTCTTCCTGAACTCTCATAAATATGGTGGATTCTTAGATCATAAAAGTACGTTTGCCTATCTAATCAGGACTTAGATATCTGAAATCGATGATCTACTTTGTAATGAGTGAAGTGGATCAGGTCACTTGCAATGGAACTGCAATGCTGTTGTTTTGAAGATTATGCGTATATTGAATGTATTGCAAAGTTGAGTTGATATACCTTCCATAAGGTTGAAACAACAACTTTCTGTGTTGTTCTACTTTTTCATTTTACATTTCCGAAATTATGATTTACCCCCCCCCCCAAATGTATATGTAAAAAACTTACATATACATTTTTAATATGTGCATCTATATTTTTTTGCACAGTCATAACTCCCCAATCTAAAGCCCAAGTCATCGATCAACGAGTCCGTGTGATGCAAAAATCTGGATTAACAAGTATTGGGCAAGTTACTGAGGTCAAGGATTCCATTTTTGTTGTTTTTGACGAGCGCTCGGCACAGTTCAACCAGTTTTCCTACAATAATGTAGATGTGCTTTCTACAAGCCTTGGGACTCGTTCCCATGTAAAAGATGGAATTCTTTATGGGGCACTCGCTGGATCGGCCATGTTTCTAGCTTTCTGTATAGAGTTAGTTGATTTAGGTGCATGTGGTTTTGATGGGGCGACCATTGGTACGTTCATCGGCACCAATCTTCCGTTTGTTGGAATTGGTGCACTTGTGGGATTTTTGATTAAATCAGAACGGTGGGTGCCTATTCCGATTCGGGGGCAGACTGCTGTTAGATTTCAACCAACTCTCAATATGGACTTCGCTGGTCAACCTGTATTTGGAGTTCGTGTTCAGCTATGATTGTCATTGATTACTCACAACATAGATGTAGAAATCCATCAATTTTTCAACCTAACTATCATTCATGAGATTTTTTATAATTTTTTCAATCTTCTGCCTCCTCCCGACTCTTACCCGTGCTCAAACTACTGAGTCAACAAGATCCATATTGTACATCTCCAGATGCAAAACATCTGGATCAATGTCAAGCAGAGGTCGGT
>JAPOUL010000081.1 GCA_026708685.1 Bacteroidota bacterium | reverse complement strand
TCCGCGAAATTCTGAGGCACAGGGAATTGCCATTCAAAACTCTATGGCTACCCTGAAAAACAATGTATTGTCTGCCGCGGACACACATCTTCGTGGTGCTGCGTCCCATCTGGACAAAGGAGAATATGCCGATGCCATTGCAGATAGTATACACGCCGTGGAATCTGTCGCGCGGTTTTTTGACCCAGATAACAACAGGACACTAGGACCTGCAATTGACTCTCTCCTTCAAAAAGGAGTGTTAAAGCACACAGCATTAGCAAGCGCAATTAAGTCGCTCTATGGATATACAAGCGACGAAGAGGGCATTAGACATGCTTTGGTCTTTGAGGATAAAGCAAATGTTGATATGAAAGAGTCCATGTTCATGTTCGGAGCTTGTGCTTCCTTAGCCTCTTATTTGGCGAATGTTTGCCTTGAAACAGATAGCAACGGTAGACTGACCCGGGAAGATGGAAATAGGTCTCTATAATAGTAAGCCTTTTTAGATTACTGAATGCGGGATCTCTTTCGCACAAAAAACATCCCAAATCGTTGAATTTGCATCTGGACATAAGAATCCTTACTTTATTTTCCCTGCTCCCTTCGGCATTTTCTTGATTATTTGTTTACTTAACCATCCATGTATGGTTTGAGAGAAGCAGTTTAAGAGCATTCAAAAAAATGAATCACCCTGTCGGGCTCCCCACTCTTTTTGGCCCACACGATGAGGCATATGATTTAGTGAATCTTCGTCAGGCGAGTGTATGGGCATCTGACCATCTAAAGAAAGACATTACCCCATCAAACATATCCTATTTAGTTCAATACGGAAGAGTCAAAAAACATGTACTTGGGGGGTCTACCTATGTTAGCTTATCTGATTTGAAAGATTACTATCAACATCATGTAGGGGATAAAGAAAAGGAATGGAAATCAAAACTGGGAGATGATCTGAATTGGTCGCTCTCATTTGATCATGTCAGAGAAAAAGATACAACGAAACATGTGCACCGCCTACATCCTTACAAGGGCAAGTTTATTCCCCAGTTGGTTGAGTATTTTCTTGATGAACATACAGATGAGTATAAAGAAGAAGTCTTTTTTCAGCCCGGCGATATTGTCTTAGATCCGTTCTGTGGAAGTGGTACAACGCTTGTGCAATCGAATGAGATGGGACTTCATGCGGTAGGGGTTGATGTATCCATCTTTAATACGTTGATATCAAATGTGAAAATAGCACAACATGATATAGACAAGCTAAGTGACGAAATCATCAGAATCGCATCTTATTTCCTTCAGAATGGAATTAATGATCGGAATGTAAAGTTTGAGGCGGAATTATTAGAAGAACTAAAAAAGTTCAACAAAGAACACTACCCGTCTCCTGAATTTAAAAGAATGGTGAGAATAGGGGAGATTGATGAGAGATATTATTCAGCTGATCGAGAAAAGGAGGTCGTAACCATTTACAATGACTTAGTCAGTAAACATGGAGTCAAAATCCATCAATCTGAACTTGTTGCTGGAAGAGAATATCTGAATAAGTGGTATTTAGCACCTGTTCTATCTGAGATAGACATCCTTCTAAATCAGGTGGGGAAGGTGGATTGTATAAACTCTAGGAGGGCATTGGAAGTCATCTTAAGTAGGACGGCTCGATCATGTCGTGCAACACGACATGCAGATTTGGCCACCTTAAAAGAACCCGTTACCGCTCCATATTACTGCAAGAAGCATGGGAAAATATGTAAGCCGCTATTTTCAGTTAAGTCATGGTGGAAGCGATACAGCCAGGATACTCTAAACCGCCTTAACACATTTAATGAGATTAGAACCGATGCTCATCAATACTGCCTGCAAGGAGATTCCAGGACTGTTGATATAGTGGATGCTCTTGATAATAAGCATAACCACTTGAAAGATTTGGTAGATGGTCAAGGAATACAGGGCATATTTACGAGCCCCCCTTATGTCGGTTTAATTGACTACCATGAACAACATGCGTACGCATACGAGCTTTTTAATTATGCAAGGAGTGACGAGAAAGAGATCGGCGCCCGCTATCTAAGGGACAGGGAGTGGCTGCAAAAAATATTTTTCAGAAAAGTATAATGTGTTTATCGTAGCAAATGATAAACACGAACTTTACCCACAAATTGCTAAGTTAGCGGGTATGGAAATTATTAATACTTATCGCCGTCCTGTTCTAAATCGGACAGAAAAAGATAAGGCAGCCTATTCTGAGTCCATCTTTCACATGCGTTGATTAACATATCCATGACAGATATTGATCGTATTATCAGGGAAAGCCTGAGGAAGAAGTTTGAGCGATACAGTCCAGAAACGAAGCATATGCCGTTTCATCATAGACTGCTGGGGAAAAGATAGAATGGCGTTGTACTCTTTCATTCAGTCCCTTAATACTACTTTTGGAACTTCAATCTTTGAACCCGCTGCGGAGGCCATCGCGAAACCTGATTTTGCCCTGGTTAAGAAGCAATATGTGATTGGGGATAAGATTTCAAAACAGGCACAAGCTGTTATTCAGGAAATCATTGATACCTTGTCTGGAGGAACAAGCCCCCAGAAAAACGAAGAGATTGAGAGAATTAGATCGGTTTGCACAAAAGGTGATATTGTCACATCAAAACCCGTAAAGGTTGACTTGGCCGTCCAAGATTATAATGGAATGTTCCATTTGTTTGATCTCAAAACAGCCAAACCCAATAAGAGCAATTTCAAGGATTTTAAGCGAACTCTTCTGGAGTGGGTCGCCATGTTTCTACATGAAAATCCAGATGCGAACGTTCAGTCCTATCTTGCCATTCCGTATAATCCTTATGAACCAAGGCCATACGAGAGATGGACAATGGCTGGTATGATTGATTTGAAAACCGAGATCAAAGTTGCAGAAGAATTCTGGAACTTTCTTGGCGGAGAGAATGCCTACAAGATCTATTGAATTCCTTTGAAAGAGTTGGAATCAGTATGAGGGATGAAATTGACAAGTATTTCAGGAAATTCCAATAACAGAGTCACAAAACGAGGGCAAAATTTGACTTTTTCTGTAATGATGAAAGATATGAGACTTTTTCGATTTGATTGTTGTTAGAAAAATTTGAGTGATCATGATGGAACATATACTTTTGGAGATCGCTGTCCGACAGCCATGCCAGGCAGATTCACAAATTCCAGATGAAGCAACTTATAGTTTTAAGAAGGGATATTGGATTATAGGTGATGATGCCTTAGTTAATTCTCCCGACTTCAGGAAATGTGCAAAAACGACAAAGAAGAAAGATTTTGAAACTGGTGAGGATATAAAGGGAGGATGAATCCTGAAGTTCTTGTCTGTTCAAGTCTCTACGACTTCTCAACCGATCTTGTTTGCGTTGAGTTGGACAAGATTGGGGTTGATTATGTCAGACTCAACCGTGAGCATTTCAAGGATTATAGAATTTCGCTTAATCCATTGAATCCAAACATCACCGTTAATATGGGGGGATTGACCTATGAGGTAGGACCGAATCTTAAATCTATTTGGTTCCGCCAGCCAGTTTTTCTGAGAAATACTCCTGCTGATCCTTTGTCAATTAACCAACAATTAGAACGATCACAGTGGATGGCGTTTCTTCGGGGGATGTGTGTGTTTGATCAAGTCGCATGGATGAACTTTCCCGCTAGAACATATTTAGCAGAATCAAAACCTTACCAATTATATATTGCTAAAAAATGCGGGTTCGTGGTACCTCAAACTTGTATTTCAAATGACTCATTTGAAATACAAAATCAGTTTCCAGATGTAGCTGCCATCAAGTCGCTTGATACGGTCCTCGTACGTGATGGAAATGATTTTCTTTTTACTTATACTAGCGTCAATAGTACATCCACTCTTTGTGAAGAAAAAACATATCATTCCCCTTTGATTGCACAACAGCTGTTGAAGAACAAGAAAGATCTGAGAATCACAATTGTTGGAAACAAGCTTTTTAGTGTCAGAGTTCTTTCTTTGGGAGAGGGCGTCGAGGGAGATTGGCGACTCGTTATGAGTGAAAAGATACAATATGAGGATGTAGATATATCTGAAAGTTTACACTTAATGTGTCTTGAATTATTGAAAGAATTAGGACTCACATTCGGTGCAATAGATCTCGTAGAAGCACAGGGTCATATGTATTTCATTGAAGTAAATCCTACAGGTGAATGGGGTTGGCTAAATAGAGCATCTCGGCCTATTGCCTCCACGATTGCTATGTGGCTTGCAAATCCTTCATGAGGTAAGGAAATAAATGAGAACTCTGCGTAACATTATTTCAAAAATTTATTGTGTCGTGGAGATAATCATTCCAATGATTCCCTATCGAAGGATACTCAGAAGCAAATTGTGTTTATTGGGAGATGCGGAGATACTTGATAGAGAAGAATATGCTCAATTCATCAAGATTAGTTCGGAAAATTTACAGATAAGGTTAAACCAAGAAAATGAAAGAGCTTCTGAGATAAATGAGAAGACGTATAAAATGGGGCTTTCCTTGTCTATAGCATTGACAATAATCGGATATGCTTCAACCGCACTCTCAGGGCAACTTCATTCTTCCATCACTAAAGCACTTTTTTCGGGACTGATTATTTTGGGCGTTGTTTACTTCATGGTTGCGGGGATAGTTGCCTTAAAATCCATCAGGACGGAACCTATTTAGGTTCTGTAGGGTTTTGTATGAAATGATTAAATTCAAGCTGAATCAAATATAGAAATTTCATGACAA
>JAPOUL010000122.1 GCA_026708685.1 Bacteroidota bacterium | reverse complement strand
ATACCAGTAGACGGTTCCTATAGATTTGAACATCAACTAATTTTCGGACATCCCCGATCCATGGAATCCCCTACTTTTAGATCATTGAATTGATTCAAATAGTCTCTTGCACGCTGACGATCTCCGGCTCTACGATAAAGCTCTGCAAGGTATTGAATCAATGCCGTATGCTCCTGATGATCCAGCCGATCACGATGCTTCTCTGCCATATGTGCATAGGTGATCGCAGCATCAAGATTGTTTCTTAGTAGTAGTGCAACATCAAAGGCGGCTCTTGCCGAAAGTTGTGCATCAAGAGATGCACACTGCAATAGATAGGCGAGTGCACCTTCAAGGTTTCCTTGATGACGTAATTTTTGAGACAAATTATAGGTCATGATTGCATAGTCATCGGTGAATTTTTGTTGGTCTGGTGCCTCAACATAGAGCTGTCGCATCAATTCAACCGCTTGATTCTCTTCACCTGATGCGTACTTCACTAATGCCAACTGATGTTTTACCTCAGATTGAGATTCTATACTGAGTACATCTTCAAGGAGGTCTGTCAGTCCTTCTACAGCATTGGATGGATTCAAAGATGCTTTATTAAGCAGATCATCAAAACGCTTACGGGCTGGTAAATTTCCGTGGTCCCATGCCAGCCATATGCTATCGGCTTGAATGAGATCTTGATCGGACTCTGTTCGTTGCCACTTTTTCGCTTGCTGTAAGGACTCCATGGCCAGTATACTGCGATCTGCCATCCCAAAAGCTCTACTGGCCCGAACATAATAGATAAACAAAGCCGTAGAGTCATACGCCTCAGTATGCCCCAGATCTACATCATCAAGTGCAATCTGGGCTGCTCGCCCCCACAAAGCCCCCGCCGCCATGGATGAAGAAGAATCTTGCTGATCTTCATGAGCTGTAGCCAGAAGTGCAATATAATCATGACGATCCTGATTCCACATCACCAAACGCTCTAATACCTGTCGTTGTTGTGTATGTGCACCTGACTGCCGAAAGCGATCAGCAAGGGTTTCATAGACGCGTGCTAACCATTCCCGCGTTTGATCATCAAATGCATCACCAACCAAAGCCTCTTCAAACTTTTTGGCCGCTTCTTGTAGCAATTCAAGTGCTTGGACACTATCGGCCTCTGAAAACTTTTGAAGTATTTCAGCACCTGCATGAAAAGATTCCAATGCATGTACAGTATCCCGATCTGATGAGATAAGAGCAGGTTGTAGCAATTGATCTGCAAGGACCGTCAACTCTTGTGCCTCTTTGGCTAATTGTGCCGCCTTTACAACATCTTTTGCAAACGATTCTTCCACAAGTTGATGTGCGATCACAATGCGTAGACTATCTACTCCTGAAAGCTCAATCTTTGGTGTTGAGGGAACTTCGGTGATGATCTGCCGGGTACTACAGGCGGATGCCAGAATGAACAGCATGATGATGGAGATTCTCATTGTAATGTAACATTTAGTTGATCCCACCATGCAAGAAACACATCATAATGCAAAAGTGCATCTTCGCTGGATGCTGCTCTCTCTTCAGATGCGATGCCCGTGATCACACCGTCAGTTCGGCGTGCAACTCCAATCCGAAACCTCCGCCCCTCCCGCTTAAAACTTGGATCCACCACATAGTAGGTTTGATTCCCCTTCACGATGACAACATGCAACTCTTCGGAGGGCAGGCGAGCCATGAGATAAATCTCCCATGTCTCTTCCTTGTATTTTAAGGTCGCAGATGAAGTCAGATTCCCCGGTTGATACTCCATATGCCGCTGAATACCTGGAGGTAAATCAGATGGCATGATTCGCATCCACTGAACGATTTTCTGTGACGATTCTTCTTTAAGAACGCGGGTGGGTTCATGGCGGGGGAGAGTTTGTAATTTTAAGATTGATGTACTGGGATCTGGCCGATCACGGAGCGCTGCTACTCTTTGAGGTGCTGGTCTACGTTCAAGTGTGATCTTCTCTTTTGGAGTTCTCAAAAGAGTAGTTTGAGAAGAATTCGGAAAGGATCTCGTAGCGAGATCTCCCGATGAGATACGATTCGGTTGATCCCCAGTGCTTAGTTCCATTCTTTTCTGTGGGTCAATAGAGAGAGCAGTTGATGATCCTCGTCGCAGGGGAATGAAACTCTCATTCTGTGCCTGAAGTATTTCGGATAGATGGGGAGATGGGCGAAATGCAGATGCCTTCGGTGCGGGTGTGGCTTCCTCCTGTGCGACCGTGGCCGCTCTTTGAATAATGGGTTCAAAGCTCTCAGAAAAGACCAATCGATTAAGGTTGGATTGATGACGGTGAATCTCAATCAATCCAGCCAACAACCATAGAAATGCCACAAACACACCCGTCAATGTACAAGCGATCATACGTTCCTTAGTCTTTTTCTTCATGGATGTATAGGTTGGATGGTGCATTGTTGATTGGTTTGATGACAAACATCTAAAACCGTCACCATTTGCTGAACCGTTGCGTTCGCATCGGGGGCGATCAAGAATCGCATAGATGGGAGATTCTCCATACATGAGTGGATCTGCTCAACCGTGGTCGCTTGACAAACCACTCCTTGGGTATCTAACCGTGTTATGGTGGTAGCCCAATGGGCATCAAATTCTATGGTTACAATGACCGTCTTCGGTGCACCATTGGAGTGATCTGGCAGAGGAACCTGTAATCTAGGATTCAATTCGGCAATCGATAAAAATGCAAGCAAAAGCAGTAGACCAAGATCAATGAATCGGAGCATATGTCCATTGGTACGGTTCATGGAAGACCTCCTTCAACCTTACGAACCCGAAATGCCACATGGCGATGATGTTCGCTGGCCATAGCGTGAATTTCTAACAATCGTCCTGATAAGGCATTCCCATCGGCAATCAACTCAATCTCAGGAGGTCCACTGGCTATGCGAACTTCCAACTCATCCATTGAAATCACATCCCCTTCTATGGTCAGGATGTCCCCATTTGCCGTGAGTCCAATCTGTATTGGATGCGTCAGAGATCCATTGTCTTCTATCTCACTGGTGACAGGCAGATCTGAGCCGACCGTTGTTAGACTGGCTGTTGCCATGAGGCTCAACAGCAACAGCAGTGTAATATCTACCAAACGTAGAATGATGGTTCCTTTCATCGGCCTTGTTTTGACCAAGACAATGCCTGACTTCGAATACTCTGAGCCCATGTCTGTGCAGATTCAATATATCGACTCACATACCCGTGCATGATGGCTTCAAAAAATTCGAGTAGAATGCTGGTGACAATCCCAAGAAGGGTAGATACCACTGCAATGGCAATACCTGCAAAGATGGTTTGTGCATCACGGGTACCCGTGGAAAACAGTGCATAGATTCCAACCAATGTACCCAGAAGTCCAAGCCCACCTGCTGTACTTGAACAGTAATGAATCATGCGTTGGGTACGCTGATAGGCGGTATGTGCGGATGTGGCAATGTCACTTACTTCTCGCCCCATGGCCTCGGGATTGCGATACAGTTGTAGCATACCCGATAGCAATCGTGTATAGAGACTGTCTGAAGCAGTAGACTGAGCACGCTTCAAGGTTGAATAGGTGATGGAGTCAATGGGGAGTTCCATCAAAGCACGGGCAGAATACTGGTCCTGAAAAAGGCGAACCACCGACAGCATGAGGACCACCATTCCCGCAATGAAGACTGCAAGAATAGGCCATTGAAATCCACCTGCCTGCCCAAGTAATTCAAGGATGGAAAAGGACTGCACCTCCGGTGCAAAGAAAGAAGAGTCTTGCAAAAGTTCTGTCATGATAGATGTTGATGGTTTGGAGATGCCCACATATCATGTGAGCAAGTGTTGTGATCTATTGATGATCGATTTTTTTATGAGTTTACCCGATCTAAAACGTTATCCAGATGAAGCAAAACCTACCTTCATGTCCACCTAGAGTCATGGATAATCCTCCTTCAGATCCAATTCAAAATGAAAGCGAAGTGGATCCACCTTTACCGTTTTTCGAGCCAGAATCTCGTCAGTGAGAATATCTACAATCGCGAACGTGTATTCTCCTGGATGGAGGTGCAAACTAAATCCCCCATCCTGATAGATGTCTGAGGTGGTCTTCTGATTGACGCGGATTTGAAGCCGTAACGGTGCTCGATCTATATTTGTAATCTTGCCCGTGACTGGAATCAGCCGTTGCATCGCAACGGTGATGATTTTTCGTTGCCCTGGATCCGCGGTAAAACTGAAGTCCATGCCCGTTGCTGGGTGTAAGGAAGGATCCCGAATGGAGTCTTCCAGAAGACGGACTTGGTACCGTTGATAGGGGTTCAAGTGAGAGGAATACAAAGATCCACTGCGGAGGCGTGTCCACGAGCCTTGATAGATCTGGGCTTCAATATGTGGAATGATCGGCTCGGTTGGATCCTCAATGGCGTTACCATTGATATCTTCAAAAATCCGAAGTTCTACCGCACTTTCCAGTTGACCGTAAGGAGACACCGTCACATCATGTCCAATTTGAATACTTCCCTGAAGATGTTGAGAATGAGTGACACCATGTGCATCTCTTTGACTTTGGACAAATAAACTCCCAAAGGCTGAAGAAGCCTGCAGGCTGAGGCTCACCACTGGGGTCCTCTGTTTCGCTTCCCATCCAATGGAGAATGATAACGATTGATGTCGGAGAATCAAAAAGCCTTCAAGTCCAAAGAGGTGAGAGAAACGATCCCGATTGACAAAGGCTAAAACCCTCGCTTGTGAGAAAGCCCAACCCGTAGCGACGCGCCATCCAGAATAGAGACGGTGTTCTGATGAGTTTCTATATGTTCGTGTGGCTTCATATCTGGCATGTACGAGTAACCCTCCAGCATCATGCAACCACAGTTCGGGGTGGATGGATAGCCTTTGAGATTGTCCTCCAAAGGCTATCTGTCTCCCTCTGACTACCATCGTCCATGCTCCACGGCTTGCAGATGCGGTGAGGCTTGAATTCAATAGTTTATGCCGTCGGGCACGGAGGTGAGCCGTCACTTGCACACTTGGTCTCCATAGTTGAAGTGCGAGTTCTCCATCAAGATCTGGAAGGTGCATGGTTGTGTGAAGCGATAGATAGGAAAGTGGACTGAGGATGGCTCCTGATGATATCCTCAGTCTTTGGTCCATCTGTTCCAACTCGGTTTGGAGTGTCAGCTTTGGATAGAGTCCGTATTGGAGATGGAGTCTGCGGATGTCTTGACTGATATGCCCTTGGAAGTACATTTTTCGTGGAGGAAGAAGAGATTCTGGTGTCAGTTGGTAGATGACCCTGGAAATCTCTTCCACTCCACCCAAAGACTGTGATCGAATCTGCATTTTGGTGCTACCATACCACAAGGGAGCATGGAGGCGATACTTTCCTTCCGCATCAGCCTGCACCTGATCCACTACTTCACCACTGATGACGGCTTGAAGGAGGGCGTGAGGAGCTGACTGGCCTGTGATTTCTCTGAAGTGCTGCAGGCGTGGACGAATCAAAGGCAAATTGGTGAACGATAGCATGGATGCTCCCTGTCCGAGATGCGCCACTTTGATCTGAGTTAGCCACGATTGATCGGGCCAGTCATAGCTGTAGTTCCACCGAAACCCATTGCCTACCTTCCCTTCTACCGTACCTTTTAGTGCACTGGCCGTCATCTTGACCGATGGGCGAACTCCAAACTGATCACGGCGAACTTGCCAACTCGCCATCATTCCACCCCACATCTTACGATTCCGACCGAACAGATGAGGACCTGGCACCTCCGCCCAAGAAGGGGAATGATTCCTGATGGATCGGTTTTCAAACATGGTTGCTGCCGACGATGCTCTGAGGTGAAGACGCGTTTCATCAAAATAGAGCATAGGTTCAAGCTGATCCAAGACCTTATGAAGCGGTAGTTTGCATCCATCGTTCGCTTGGACTCCCGCACAGTCAAATTCATAACGATGATGGGCATCCAGTGCTATCAGTTTTGACCCTGAAATCTGTACAGAGAACTTCAGATTCTCAAAGAGATCCTGTCCGTCAATGTAGAATGATTCCCCATCATACCATGCATGGACGAGAGATTCTTTTCCTGGAAGCTCCATCAGAAGTGGAACTTCCATCAGGACTTGGGCAACCGTTGTCTGCATGTTGAGAAACATGACTAGCACGACAAGGGACCATTTTTGGATCATTCCCAAACCAGATGAATGGGATCAGGAATGCCCAGTTGACTCTGGATCGATTGCTTCAACCCAGTATAGTCTGTATCAAATTCCAAACGGAGTGATTGATCTGCAACGGGTTCAGACAAAGGAATCTTGACCAGCCGCCTTGTATAAACAGCGGACTCTGCCCTGCCGAGGAGTCGGCCATCTTGAATCACACGGATGCCACCGAAAAAGGGCCATTGACTATGATTTTCAATCGATAGGTGAATCGCATGAGACGCATGACCCAGCGGTCGTACAGAAAGGGTGGGAATCCCTTGACCTTGTAAATAAATTAACGGGGCTACTAAATTGTATACAATACTCAGACCACTGGCAACCTCAGGAATTTGTCCATTCACAATGGCTCCTCGTTCGCGCATAGCAAAATGCATGAGGGTAATATGAGCACCATTAGATGCTTCGACAATACGATATCGGACGGTTTGCTCATTACCTGCAGAGAGAATACATCGATGAGGAAAAAAGGTCAGATGTGCAGACAGATCTCCTAATTGACCTGCCTCACCCAGAACGACTCCAGTCGTTGAATCATTGGAGGCAATCACACCAAAGTGAGCTGAGATGACCACTTCAATCGGTTCGGTGCCTTGATTATTGAGAACAAAGGATCCAAAGGGGGCCTCATCGGTCACGACCACATAAGCGGGGGTTACACTGAGGGATGCTTGGGCGTAGGTATGATGAACCATCATAACACAGCCGATCATGCCCCAGAAAAGAATCTGTCTCATGTTCACTGTGGGATAATTCTCACCGCCAATTGCCCTATGTAGCGGCCTTGAGTTGCACCCAAGAGATTGACTTTTCCACCAAAGCGAAGAGTAGCACAACCATCATCTCCAAGCACTCCTGAGGCCGCTTGCCCTGCCGAATTGATCATCACTGCCATTGGTCCACAGCCGCTGGATTGAGCCCAGATTGGGGTAAAGATGACTTCATGCTGACCGCCAATCTGTCGGAGATCAACTTTGGAATCAACGCTCACTAAAAACGTGCCTTGTGCAGGACCTTCAACAATCACTTCGCCCATCGCATGGGGGGTAGTCGTTTTTTGATTTGCAAGACCTGTTGCAGGATCCATAGTCACGGTTCCTGCATCGGCTCGTTGTTGGGCCAAATCAAGATGACTACTGCTCACACTCACCGAAAGAGCTCGGGGAAGAACTTCCAGCTGAACCTGCATGGTACTGCTGATCTGTGCCTGAATGGAACTGGAAGTCAGTAGCAGATAAGAAAGCACTAGGATCTTCATCCTAATTGCAAGTCCCAGTCGCGGTGATGGTACCTGTATAGGTTCCATTGGCATCGCTAATATCAATGCCGCTCACCGTTCCTCCAAACCGAAAATGGCGGGTAAATGACGTTCCAGCTCCTCCAGCTGATCCGCTATATGATGTTCCACTGATGGCCGTGTATCCAGAGCTTGAACTGGCAGATTGAGACCACGCACCACTAAAGGTTAACTCATCATCTGAATTGCTCAGATTAGGTGGAAAGGCTCGTGACACAGAATAATTGGCAACATTGGAACCTGTCAGGGCTGCATGTCCGACTGCTGAACCACCACCCACCGATGCCCCCGTACTGGTTCGGGCTCCTGTTTGAGCATTAACGGTCACCGAAGCTGAGCCACTGGTGGGCTTTTCTAATGTACCGTAGTTCAGGTGAGATCGTCTTGAGAATGAACAGGTTGGAGAAGGAGCTGAAAGTGAAATCGATGCGGTGACTGTGGCAGATTGACTCTGTGCTGGCAGATACCACATGCTGAAAAGAATGAATGCAAATACAATTCTCATAGAGATTATTGATGGATGATGGAAAGGAATATGATCGGTGAGGCTATTGATATGATGACCTGTATGTCCACAGTTTGCCTCGCCTGTACAGATGGATCCAAATCAATAGAATGGATCTCATTCTGCGGTTTGAGTTGGATAGGATGGAAAAATATCATTGATTAATGATGCTTGGACATCAACAGATGGTTGATGCGAACGATGAGATGATTTAAGGGCATGGACGCGTGAAAACCTGACCATTATGTGCATAGGTTTCAATACAATCTGAAACGTCCTTGAACGACAGGAGCACTGCAGGGCCAGCGAACTGAAAGGTTTGCCACAGGGTGTCACGGAGTGTCGCTTGAACAGGGCTGTGGTACCGTAACGCATCTGGATCATAGTTCCAGATTTCTAATCGAACCCCTTCAGAATCTTGGGACATCCGTAAATCCATGTCCTCTCCTTCATAGTAATGGGACACAACTCCAAGTACATCGGCAGTCAGAGCGGCCCGAGCGTCTTGGCTGAGATAGGCATCAGATACGATGCGTTCTCCCTCTTGACGGGTAGCATCCAGCCGATAATCGGCTTCGATCTCCCATGTCTTCATAGCTTCCTTTACAATCTTCGGCACATCCTCACCGATTTCGTAGGTCTCCATGGATGGGTATAAAATGATCAGATCATTCGGGCCGAATCCATTGGCTGTGACATCAACCACATCGGCTTGGCGGATATGTCCAATGGCTGGAATCAACAGTGCCTCCAGCATTGTGTGGATCTGAGAACTGTCCGAAAGCGTGGCAACCGGGCGTGTGAGTTGATCAAACTGTTGAGCATTCCCACTATGAATGCAGCATGATCCGATGAGGACTACGGCAAGGATTTTAATCATGGGGTTCACGAGTGAAGTATTTGAAATCGGTCAGTGGGTGAATGATGGTCAGATGCAGAGGCACCTTGGTGATTACATGATTACGCCAATTCATCGGTTGAGGAAGGGGTAGATGGTAGGTGATGGAATAGGCAAAGCATTTCATCTGATCATCCGTATAGAGTTGCACGGGTCGTACTGCAAGGAATGCTTGTTCCAGTAGATCTTTGGTCGCCTGCAGTTGCAGGTTGATCCCATTGTAGTACTCCATGACAGCGTGACAGCGCCCGGTTTTTTCAATGGTCACCTTGAGATCACGTGTTAAGAGATCTTTGACCAGCCGTTTCGCAAGCGGGCTTGCTGCACTGTCACTGAGGATGACTCGTTCAACCACACTGGAATCATGGGCACTACGACTGTATACTTTTCCAGTCACTGGTCCTGATGGACGCATCCAGAAGACGACTGCCAAGATCACAAGTGTAACGGGTGCAAAAAGATGGAAGTACTTCACGGTAATTCATAAGTTTGTTATATACTTTTACTCGTTTGAGAGCGGAAAAAATGAAGATTGAGTAACCATTCTGACAAGGAATAAAGAATCTTAGCAATCAACCAAGAATTCTGATTGATTATGATTATTGAAGAATGAGTAAATTGGTTTTCTATAGGCATGAAAGCGATTCACGAATAGACATTGACTTCATGAATTCTCATGTTTAAGTGAATAGATGATTCAGATAGATACTGCTAGGGGGGTTGTTTCTTCGGAACAATGATTATATTTGATTATTATTCGGAAATTAGTTGGAATACTTCCACGGATCATTGATATGGATCAACTGACATCATCGTCTTCAGGTCGCCATGGCCATGAACTTTTCATTGTGGATAACAGTGTTGAGGGGTGGAATGGTCAGCGATATCTCAAAGAATGGTGCACGATTGCCAAATCGTTTGATATCGCGACCGGTTACTTTGAAATCGGATCTCTACTTGCTCTTGATGGCGAGTGGCAAAAGCTGGATAAGATTCGGATCCTCATGGGATCGGAAACCACCCAGCGTACCAAAAAATTATTTCTTGAGGTTGTACAAAAACGGGCTACAAATGAATTAGAAGAAAGGATTGAATTAGAGAAAAACGAAAATCCTTTCCTAACTGGCGTTTCTGGTATATTAGAAGCACTACGCACCGGCAAGATTGAGTGTCGTATTTTCAATAAAGAAAAATTTCATGCGAAGGCTTATATCACACGTGCACGTATTGAAGTGGTTGGTGCACAAGCTTTGGTTGGATCCAGCAACTTTACTCGTCCAGGGCTCACCCAAAATATTGAGCTCAATGTTCAAATCCAGAGTGCAAGAGAGGTGGCACAGCTCCAAGAATGGTTTGATACATATTGGGACGAAGCGGTAGAGGTGACGGATACGGTAATACAGTTGATAGAGCGTCATACACACTTGTATACCCCTTTTGACGTGTATGCAAAGGCTTTACAAGAGTATTTCCGAGGTCACGAACTAACGGCCACAGAATGGGATGAGAGCAGGTCAAAAATGTTTCCCATCTTGGATCAATACCAGAAGGAGGCCTACTGGACGCTCATGAAGATAGCCCGACAGCACGGCGGTGCATTTCTTTGTGATGGAGTTGGGCTTGGCAAGACCTTTGTTGGCTTAATGCTGATAGAACGATTAACCCTTCTGGAAAACAAGCGTGTCGTTTTATTTGCACCAAAAGCAGTAAAAGATGCCGTTTGGGAACCTGCCTTGAAAACCTATCTAAACCAAATTGGGGGAATTACTGGTAGCACCGATTTTAGCAATCTTGCCGTATTCAGCCATACCGATTTAAGTCGCAAAGGAGGGTTTCCAGAACGATTTCAGCGGATAGCTGACTTGGCTGATGTCGTTATTATTGATGAAGCTCATTATTTTCGTAACACAGGTAGACCCGCCGATGAAGAGACTGGGAGGAATCCTTCACGATATTATCAGCTGTATGATATTCTTGATCAATCTTTACGAAAAAAGACGGTTTTTTTACTGACTGCGACTCCAATTAATAATCGTCTTACTGATTTTCGTCATATGCTTGAATTGTTTACCCGACGTGATGAAGCTTATTTTTCTAGAACACTCGGAGTTCTTAATCTACGGACTCATTTTAGTCAAATGGAAAAGCAATTACGCGACCGGGTTGAGCAGGACACTGTTGATGTAGCTGAACATTTGATTGACGCTCAGGAGATTCTTGCGAGTCAGGAAATTTTTCGTCAACTGGTAGTCCAGCGTAGCCGCGCTTATGCCCGGGAGAGTCAACAACGCGAGCATGGCAAATCAGCTATGTTTCCAGAGAGGAAATCACCCCAGATTGCGAGCTATTCCATACGAAAAACGTATGGAGCATTGTTGGATCTTCTTGACCAAGCCTTCGCAAGAATGAATCCACTCTTCACATTAGCTATGTACTATCCATTGCACTGGTATCTGGGCTCTGAAAAGGAGATTAATCCTTTTGATGAGAATAGGCAGAAGCAGGTTATTGGCCTGATTCGCACAAACTTTCTGAAGAGGTTTGAAAGTTCTGTGGTGGCATTTGAAATTTCGTGTCATCGTTTACTCATCAAACTTCTTGCGTTTTTGCAGGTGCACTGCGAAAGTGCATCTGACCTACGGTTATTGCATACTTGGAAATTAGAAAATGGGGAGATTTTGGGATATGGGGCTCAACGCCAAGAAGAAATATGGGGTGATGAAGAAGAAATTGATGAGTTCAACGATGAGGATATCGTCCCCTCTGAAATGATTGAAAAAGTTGAGCGTTTAGACCGATCTGAATATGATGTAGACGGAATGATTAAGGAAACCTTTGCAGACCTTACTCAAATTGCACGATTCCTAAATGAGGCGCGGAAGTTTCAATCAAAGCATGACGATAAGCTCCAAAAACTCATTCGTTTACTCAAGTCAAAGCCATTATCAGGATTAAAGGTTCTCATTTTTACAGAATTTGCTGACACAGCACGCTACCTGAAAACTGAACTCCGAAATGCTGGAATTGAGGGTGTTGACCAAGTTGATAGTGCGACCAAACGAAATCGTGCGGAGGTAATCAGGCAATTTTCGCCATATTACAACGGTGTAACAACCTCTGAATTAAAGACAGAGAATTTAGATGAAATTCGCGTTCTGATCTCTACGGATGTTTTATCCGAGGGACTGAACCTTCAAGATGCAACGCGTCTCATCAATTATGATATACACTGGAATCCTGTTCGTTTGATGCAACGAATCGGGCGAGTAGATCGGCGTATGAACCCAAACATTGAAGAAAAATTAGCTATCGATCACCCAGATACCTATCCTTCCCGTGGAAAAATAATTTTCTGGAATTTTTTACCTCCGAAGGAGCTCAACCAGATTCTTACCCTTTACAAGAAAGTCACACAAAAAACTTTAATGATTTCTGAAACACTTGGTATTGAAGGTGGAAAACTTCTTCATCCAGATGACGAATATAAAGATCTGAAAATATGGAATGAGTTCACTTCAGAATATGAAGGAACAAAAACGACGGTTGAACAGATGCACTTAGAGTATCAGGAATTACTTGAATCTGATCCATCTCTTGAAGAAAGACTTAGTAAATTTCCCATGTCTGTTTATAGCGGAAAGGACCATCTTTCAACAAGCCGACCATCTGTTTTTTTCTGTTTCAATTTACCAGCCTTGGACAAAGAAGAAGGCAAATTTACGGAGGGTGCGGGCATCACTCGTTGGTATCTATATGATTTAAGCAGTGGTACGATCCACGAAAAGCCAGAAGAAATTATTCATAGCATACGATCTCGCCCTCGTACTCCTCGTAAATGCAGGGTTGAAGAAAAAAAATTAATTGAGATAAGGGATGAAATTTTGGATCATATCAAGAACTCATACCTCAAGCGGGTAGATGCTCCAATAGGAGTCAAGCCAACTCTGCGCTGTTGGATGGAATTAAATGAGGGCTAATTCAATGCGAAAGGACTATAGAAAAATGTTAGCGGAAATTCAAGAATTTCCGCAACTCATCAAATTTCTCCGTGATGAAATGGATTGGCCAATAAGTGCTGAAGATTTTGATGAGATAACATTTGATTATTCGCCTGAAGAACTTGGACTTGATGCAAAGAGTACTGCTAAAATTTCGGAGATCAAGCGTCTTCGTGCTCTTGAAATCAGTCAATCCTTCAGAGTATTTTTCCTGAAATTTGAACATAAAAGCCTACCCATTGAAGTGCTAAGAAGAGTGTTAGGATATTTTGTGAATAGTAAACACTCTGGTGCACCAGATGGAAAAGATCGTTGGAGTATAGAGGATTTGTTATTTATTTCCAACTTTGGTGAAGAAGAACAAAGACGGATTTGTTTTGCGCATTTCACTCCACAAAATGACAGGTTACCTAAAATAAATGTTCTTGGCTGGGATGACCGTGATACAGAATTACATTTGGATTATGTTGCGTATCAGCTGATTGAGAATTTGACTTGGATAGATAATCTTACTCTGGGCCAATGGAGCATGAGGTTGTCAGATGCCTTTACAATAGGGCATGGTCAAGTCATTAAAACCTCAAAAGAACTCTCAGTTCAATTAGCTCTCTTAGCTCGTAGGATACGTAAACGAATAAGATCTGTCTTAGAGATTGAAGCCGAAAATGGTTCTGTCACACAACTGATGAAGAGTTTTCAGAAAATTTTAGTTCATGATATAGATCGTGACACTTTTTCTGATACGGTTGCCCAAACCATTGCTTATGGGTTACTATCCGCTCGTATCGTTGATGCCGATAAGAGTAGTACTACCAGTCTAACCCAAAGTATGCGTTCAAATCCTCTGCTTCAGGAGTTGCTGAATATTTTCCTTCATCTCAATGACGAAAGTGGAAAGATCAATTTCGATGAACTTGGAGTAAATGATATAGAGGACTTGCTCAATCATACCGATATAGAATCTGTAATTCGTGATTTCGGAGATCAAAATCCCAGAGAGGATCCAGTGATTCACTTCTACGAAAATTTTTTAGCAGAATACGATAAAGAGAAAAAAGTCGAACGGGGTGTTTTCTATACTCCACGTCCAGTGGTTTTGTATATTGTCGAGTCAATAGATGCTCTACTGCGTGATCAGTTTGGCTTGGAGGATGGCTTAGCAGATACGAGTACTTGGGGGGATGTAGCTCAGAGAAATAAGCATGTGATCATTCCAGAAGGGGTTTCGCCAGATACAGACTTCGTGCAAATTCTTGACCCTGCTACGGGTACTGGTACCTTTTTAGTTGAAGTCATTGACCGCATCTACAGGACTCTTGAGAAAAAATGGGGGGGGGTAGCAAAAATCGTGCCAAAGTGGAACGAATATGTATCCAAGCACCTGTTACCTCGCTTGTTTGGTTATGAACTTCTCATTGCTCCTTATGTAATTGCTCACTTCAAGATCACCCTAAAACTTCTCGCTACAGGGTATCACTTTGAAAGTGATCAGAGAGCACAGATATATCTCACAAATGCATTAGAACCGCCAAGAGATCAAAAACAACTGACCTTTGACTTCGCTCTTCAAGCATTAGCCAATGAGGGGATTGAAGTTGATAAAATTAAGCGGTATCAGCGATTCACGGTCATTGTAGGAAATCCTCCTTACTCTGGACATTCTGCTAACAAAGGAGACTGGATCAAAAAACTCCTTCACGGGGAAACTGGAAATAGTGCGGTGGAAAATTATTTTAGCATTGGAGGTCAATCACTCAATGAAAGGAATCCTAAATGGCTCAACGATGATTACGTAAAATTCTTTCGACTGGCCCATTGGCAAATTGAAAGAACTGGAATAGGAGTACTTGGCTTTATCACCAATCATGGCTATTTGGATAACCCAACTTTCAGGGGAATGAGAGAGAGTTTATTAACTACATTTCAAACTCAATATCTTCTTGATCTGCATGGGAGTACTAAAAAGAAGGAACTTGCCCCTCAGGGTAACACTGATGAAAATGTATTTGAAATTTCGATAGGTGTATGTGTGGGTTTATTCTTAAGAACATCAACTCTAACGGAGAAATTCTGCTATCATAATGATCTGTGGGGCAGGTGCGAACTAACGGATGGATCAGGGAAATATCATTTTTTAGAGAATAATTATATAAGCACACTTGAATGGAATAGGATTTCTCCCATTCCAGATTTATGGTTTCTGATTCCGTTTAATAATCAGATGAGGGGGCAATATGAATCTGGCTGGAAGCTCACTGATTTCTTTCCGTTGATCAAGGTAGGTCTACTTACTGCCCGTGATAAACTTACCGTACAGTTTTCCAAAGAAGAAATTCAGGATATTGTAGATATTTTCCCTACCCTAGATGTTGAAGAAGCTAGGAAAATATACAACCTCCCAAGAGATAAGAGAGACTGGAAAGTATCTCTAGCACAAAAAGATATAGAGATTAGCAATGGTCAAATATGCCGTATTCTCTACCGTCCATTTGACATACGATATACGTTCTACACAGGAAACTCAAGAGGTTTTATATGCATGCCCCGCCCTGAAGTTATGCCTCATATGTTGCATGGTGGAAATGTTGCCTTAGTTTTTTCTCGTCAAAATATTCCTCCTGATCCACCAGTTGTAAGTGTGATGGTTGCCAATACAATTGTTGACGGTAACGCTATCCACACATCAAATGGTATTGCTAATGTTGCTCCTTTGTATATTCTTCCAGACGATAATTCTCTTCAACATTTAAGTGTAAACATCAAACCAGAAATCCTTGAGGAAATCACTGCCCTTGCTCAGCATCCAGAACTTGGTAAGCCGAATGAATTGCAAATCCTTGACTATGTTTATGGTGCACTCCAATGTCCAGCGTACCAGAAGGCATATGGGATCTTTCTCAAAGAAGACTTTCCACGCATTCCAAAACCGTCAAGTCCAACAGAGTTCTGGGATGTGTCTAACAAAGGTGGGCAATTACGAAGCCTGCATTTATTTAAAGATCTAGATTTGAATCATCTTCCCAATTCATTTTATGGAGATGGAAACAATATTGTTGATAAATTCAGCTATCTCAATGGTCGGATTATGATCAACAAAACACAGGGCTTTGAATCCGTTCCCAAACATGTGTGGGACTGCTATGTAGGTGGTTTTCAAGCTGCCCGAACGTGGCTAAAATCTCGGAAAGGGCGTAAACTGGAACCTGAGGAGATCAACCATTTTCAACGGATTCTGAAAGTCCTTGATAAGACAGTTCAAATTAGAGATACCATCAAAATAGATATTTAAACTGCCAGTCATTCATCATCTCTTGATGATGGAAATTACAGTTCAAGGGTGTTGATGAAACATCTAAGTCTTCAGAACTGCATTAAATACAATTTCTGCACCTATTGGAGGAACTGCCATTCCGATTTGTTTGCGGACAGATTCTTTACCTCCATAAAATAGAAAAGAATCTGGGAATGATTGGAGTCGTGCACGTTCTCTATTCGTCAAGGCACGAGGCTCATCCCAATGATACAGATGGGTTCCTCCTCCGCCTGATCCAGTAACCGTATAACTTGGCTTATCTGGAGATAACCTTCGATAGATTTGGCTAATTGTTGCACCGCTTTTCATTCGTAATTGTAGAGCGTCGGGAAGGTTCGCGGTAAATGCATTCTGTCCAGGCATAATATGCTGAAGCCTTTCAATGACATGAGGAGGATGTTTTGTGTATTCATGGTTGAGTGCATCAGAAGGAACATCTTGCAATGCTATTTTTGCAGTAATGGGAGCATCTTCATGAGTGGGAATTGGATGTTTAAAATCGATAATGTTCAAGTCCGATCGGAAACCAACAATAATGATGCGATGGCGAGATTGAGGCACTCCATATTGCTCAAACCTGTAAAGAGATGGGTAAATGTTGTAACCGGCTTTCTGGAGTTTGGTCAGAATAAATTCAAAATCAGATCTTTTTCCACTTGATGCTAAACCTGACACATTCTCTGCAACAAAAAATGAGGGTTGAAAATACTTTAAGGCTTTTTCACCCCATTGATACAACTTCCCGTACTCTCCATTGATACCACTCCGACTTCCTACAATACTGAAGTCATTGCAAGGAAATCCAAAAACAAGTCCATCTATAGATTCTAAATTCTCAAATTTCAAATCTTGAACATTAGAACAAAAAACATGATTTGAGTCAATATGGATATTTTTCGGAACGTTTCACATGCGTATTTGTCCATGTCATTTGCCCATACATGTTCAAACGTAATTCCTTGTTGCTTAGCGTTCTGTGATCCGAGAGCCATACCACCAGCTCCTGAAAACAACTCGCCAAGTCGGAAAATTTTGTTCATTTATTTAGAAGATCCTTTGATGATATACTATAATTTACTGAATTATAGTATGAATTCCACATCCTCTAATTGCGATTAAATTCCATTCAAGGCAAAATGTTACTCCAGTAAGACAGTATTTCAAAGTGCATTACTGCTCTTGCGATGAATCATGCCAACGTAACGAACCAACTGCAAATTTAGATTGATTTTGCCACCTTTGAGGCTTTCCAAAACTGTAACATATCGAACAGTTCACGGGATAATTGAGTGCGTTTCACTGAAAACACTAACACTCCTTCCTATGCACTCTTGGTTTTATCAGACACAACGTTTTTGGCTTTCCCTATCCATTGGGATACTGGTCCTATTTTCTCCCATCCTTGCGGATGCCAGCGGGGTTGGCGGAGTTCGGGTGGCAACCTCTACCGTGTCAAAAATCGTCGGTCTACTCACGGGCGATTTAGCAACGGCAGCATTCCTTTTGATCATTGTCTTGGGAGGTCTGGCATGGTGGATCACACGTTCAGGTCAAGCTGGTCAAATTCTTGGTCGCACCGTCATGGGTGCGGTGATCATTTTTGGAGCTGCTCAGATCAGTGAGTTCTTTTCCTTTCAAGGAGCAATCATCTGATGGAATCTTCTCAGGACGGGTTGCAGACAGCTCCCATTCATCGGTCATTGCAACGCAGACCCACCATGGGTGGCTTACCACAAGATGCATTCCTATTGCTACTCTTGATTCTCATTACGATGTGTATTGCCTCCCGATTGGATCCGAAGGTGCTCATTGGATCAACGATTGCATATCTGACCCTGCTTCCACTGCTTCGGAAAGCCTTTGATAAAGATCCCTTCCTCATGATGATCTTGCCCAGAACATTTCGATATCGGTCTCATTATTCTCGTCAACAAAAAGAGTATACCACTCTATGGCGGGACCGGGTCCAGAAACCACGCTAATGGATCCGTTGAGCTTTGGTCTTGGAACGGTGACGGGTGCGGGTGCACTTTGGGCGATTCGCCGAATGCAACAGATCAAAATGCCAACCGAGGGGCTGGGCGATCTTCTGGGGTGGGCATTCCTCATTGATGAAGGAATCATCCTCATGAAAGATGGATCCTTTTTGAGCGGTATTGCACTTGATCCCCCTGATTTAGAGTCAGCATCCGCCGCCGAAGCCAATAGCGTTACCGATACCGTTCATGATATGTTGATGCTCTTGGGAGAAGGATATGCTGTGGAGGTCAATATCCATCGCAGACATAACCAAGTCTACCCACTAGAAGGCAAACATGACTTCCCGACGGACTCCCTACGCAAGATGGAAAATGAACGTAAATCTCAATTTGAGACCATCGGGAGCCATTACTCCATGCACTATACGTTGCTTTTCACCTACACTCCGTCAAAAGAACTTTGGTCAAAATGGCAGCACCCATTGATTCATGGACATTCAGGCGGACTTGATTATGAGCAGATCTTAGTGCAATATAAACACACCTTAACGGAAATACACGCCCTCTTAAACAGTCGATTCGGTGTAACATCTCTATCCAGTCAAGACTTACTAACGGAATGCCATTCTACGCTTACAGGTCACGTTGAACCTGTCTGCCCATACCAAAATACTTATCTCAGTCACAGCCTCGCATCTGATGATTTTCAGACTGGATTCTATCCATTGATTGGAGAGAAGCACATCTTTTGCATAACGATCTCATCCTTTGGAATGCAGACTAAAGTAGGATGTGGGAGCTTTTTTCATCAGATGGATGGGATCGGACGATGGCATATGCGCTTTGTAGGAATGAGCCGCCATGCAGCCGACCGTCGCATCAGGCGTCTCCAGACGAGCTGGTTTCATCAACGAAAGGGACTGCGCAAGTTGATTGCACCCAATGAAGATGGTTTTGAAGATCAGGATGCCATTGAAATGCAACAGGAAACCGCAGAGGCCCATGCACAAGCTTCCAGCGGCCGGGTCCGATTTGGGTACTTTACCAATGTCATCATCTTGCGAGATCCTGACATGAAATCTGGCCTGGCACAAGCACAGATTCTCATGCAACTGCTTCGTGATCACGGATTGACCTGTTGCTTAGAAACCATCAATGCTACGGACTCATTCATTGGAAGCCTTCCCGGTCATGGTTATGCTAATTTGCGTCGTCCTCTTTTATCAAGCCGCAATATTGCACATCTGTTTCCAGTTTCCGCACCCTGGAAGGGAAACCCCACTTGTCCAAGCCCTTTATTCCCATCTCATAGTCCAGCAATCGCATGTGCCCAAATCAGCGGAGGAATTCCATTTGCTGTCAACCTACATCAAGGCGATATAGGCCATACACTGGTCATAGGTTCAACCGGATCGGGCAAGAGCGTCCTCATCGGATGGTTAGCACTGAATTTTTTGCGATACAAAAACAGCAAGGTTCATATCTTTGATCTTGGGTATTCACACCAAGTTCCGTGTTGGGCTGCCGAAGGCACACATTTTTCATTCGGTGAATCCAATACAAATGCACTCCAGCCACTCCGACATATTCATCTCAAGAATGAACGATTGTGGGCCTTGACATGGCTGGAAACCATTTATGATCTTGCACGACATGAACTTTATCCAGATGACCGCCTTGCCCTTTCCAGTACACTTGAATTGATCAGCCAGTCGGAGTCCAACCATCGTACGCTATCGGCTTTTCATTTACTGCTCCCTCACTCAGTGAAAAGCACGATGTTACGATACACCGAGGAAGGACCCTATGGAGCATTCTTTGATGGAGATTCACAAACCGATATTTCAAAACGTATGCAAGTGTATGAATTAGGACAAATCATGGATCAGGGGGATGCCGTAATGGTTCCTCTCCTCCTAGCATTGTTTCGAAGTATTGAGCGAACACTGGATGGTACACCAACTCTCATCATCATTGAGGAAGCATGGTCGGCACTGCTTCGATCCCAATTTGCAGAGAGAATCAAGGCCTGGCTTTTATCTCTGAGAAAACGCAATGCAGCCGTGATTCTGGCAACACATTCACCCGCTCAGATTGCATCTCTCCCCAATGCGGCTCTCATCACCGAATCCTGTCCTACCAAAATCATTCTCCCCAATCCCGAAGCAAAAACAGAAGAAGGCATTGCCATGTATAGGGCATTGGATCTCAATCTACGTGCTATCTACGCAATTGCAGATGCACAACCAAAGCGGGAATACCTGTACAAAACACCAGAGAGAGGACGATTCTTTGAATTAAACTTGGGGAGCATTGCTCAAACAATGCTCATGCCACTTCCTGGGATGAATACTGAAGATTCTCGAAAAGCAATCCAAAGAGCAATTCGTGAGCACGGACAAGCCTTCTTACATCATCTTGACTATTCATGAAACCTATTCTCCTTTTTATTCTGTTTCTTTCGGGTGTGACGCATGCTCATGCCCAGATTCCTGTGGTAGATGTTGCCAGTTTGACGGAAGCTGTGGCTTCACTTGCAGAGCTACGCAACCAAGTTCGATTGCTTCTCAAAGAAGTCTCTCTATCCACACAGATCCAAAAGAATACTCAATCTCATCTGTCCAGATATGAGAGAGCACTTTCAAAACGGGGGCTTATTCCAAGTGAACCTCTTGGAAATGTTTTAGACATGATCAAACAAGAGCGGAAGGAGGCAGGAGGCATGGTTTCAGACGACCCGAATAGGCTTCGCAAGGCATTTCCCATGTATGTAGATATGCCAGATCCATTAAGATTCCACCAGCATCAACTAGAAACAACCATGTCAACTCTCGAGGGGTTCCTACGAACTTCTGATGTTCACCAGAGCTCGGTGCATCGTGCTCATGGTGAGATTGACCACTTCAAAGGGGAGATTGTTCGAGCAACAGAGCCACAACAGATGCGTGATGTACATGCCAATCTTCAAATCCTGCATGCCCGTGAATTATTATTGACCAGGCAGGCACTCACGACTCTCATACATTTAGAAACCATTCAAGCCGCCGATGAGGTGAGTCAAAATGCCCAAGAGCAAATGCGTTACCAATCCTTTGTCGGTGATGATCAATGGGTTGGCCATTCGTCACATTATACTGTCAAGCGATTCTTAAGAATGCCTGGAGCGCAATAAACGGCTTGATGAAAAGATAGAAGACTTCGACGAATCTTAATCATTCCACCTGAATACAGATGCAACAAGTACTTCAGAATTGTGCACCCAACATGTTTTTTGACTGTGCTCAGGAAGTGTTTCGGCTTACGACAGAAGCGTGGTTAACTCGTGCACTGGATGCTGCACAAACTCTCTTTCTGAGCCTTGCTGTGTTAGAGATCGTCGTCACTGGATATATGATCTGGGCGGGGCGCAGTAAGCGTGGAGAAGATCTGATTAGTCAATTTGCTTTTAAGATAGGACTTCTGGCTTTTGTACTTGGACTATTGTCTGCGTACCATCGGTGGCTACCCTTGATCGCACAAGGCTTTGGAGAAACTGCAGTCTATATCGGTGGAAGTAGTGTGACCCATTTATCCCCCACTCACTTACTGAATATTGGACTGAGTATGCTACTGAGTATTATGAAATCCGTTGGACTGACCTCGGATATCATCACGTCCCTGGCCGTGATCCCAGCCATCATCATGCTCCTCTGTTTCGTTGCACTTGCAGCACACCTGTTAGTGACGATGATTGAAAGTTATATCGTAGTGACGGGTGGACTTTTCTTTATTGGATTTATGGCATTCCGAGGAACGGCTCCATTAGGTGAAGGCTATCTTCGATATGCCGTCTATATCGGAGTGAAACTATTTTTCATCATTCTAATCGCGGGCGTTGCTGCCTCCATTGGTGACGATATGGTGGCCATCCTACAATCGTATGATAACCTGTGGCTTGCGTCTTTTGAACGACTCTTTTCTCAAAATCCAGATGCTACGGCTGGATCGTTTTCCTCCAGAATGGGGTTTCTGTGGTCCATGACTGCCGTTGCAATTCTTTTAGCAGGTTTAGGACTCCATATGCCAGGGCGAATTGCCTCACAACTGAGTCAAGGAATGACGATCAATTTTAAACGTGCTCTGCAGAATCTGTAGCGATGGGTAAACAGGGTCATTCCTATCTTTCAGGTCGATATTCATTTGAGCGTCTTTTTGGTGATCTGGCGAAGGGCAAACGTACATGGCAGTCCGTCGCATTTTTGGCTCTGCTGGTCAACCTTGTTTTATCAGCGGGATATGTGTACCTTGCATCTCAACAGAGAGTTGTCCCTTATGTCATAGAAATTGATGCACTTGGAGAGATGCGAGCTGCAGGCAGGCTTACGGTCCGAGAGGTGCCTGAACCTGCCATCACTGCAACGGTACGTAGATTCGTGCACAACCTGCGAACCGTCCCAACAGACACCCGACTTTTAAATCTTCGGTTGCAGGATGCTCGTTCTTATGTACATGGGCGTGCAGCAAAAACACTCATCACTGATCTTGGTCGTGACCGCGAAAACTTGGAGGGAATGCTTCAACGGGGCGATACTCGATATGTGACCGAAATTACAAGTGTTTTGAAGATTCCGGGAGAAGGGATTCTCTATCGGGTCTCTTGGCGAGAGTTGGCTCGAATCGGTCATGAAGAACGGACCTCTGCTTACGAGGGACATTTTCAGATTCATGTGGAAGCTCCAAAAGACGAAGAGTTGATGGCAGAGAATCCATTAGGTATATACATCATGGATTACTCGCTTTCGCAGGTGGGGTCTCTCTAATCCCCCCCCATGCAGATAAATAGTGGATAATCCAGTTTATGTGAATTCTTGGTCCTATCGTCCCTTTGCGAGCCCGCCTCTGTCTTTGCTCTTGGCTTCGTTATCGCCTGTGTCTTTCGGTACACCTATTTGATCATCTTTCTTCTCAGGAGAAAACACTTGTTTTTTGAGGTTGGCAGACAATTCTTTCGCACCCCGATCTTGATCTGTATATCTGCGCTTGACATAAGCATCAACAAGCCATTTGTGCATAGATTCAATGCCGATATGGTATCCATCATCACCTTTCTCTTGAATAATACCCTTCTCAATCAGCCGATCAAACAGCAGTTCGGCCTTGGGTTCAGTATAGATTTTTGATAGATGTTCTATCACACATAGGCGGTCAAAAGCACCCCCTGCAGGGTATTCAGAAATGGCTACAGCTACGTGCTTTATCTCATCAATGTAAAACGAGTCAATGCGTTGTTTATAGTAGTTGATTCGTCCACTCCATCCCCTCGCAATCACATCCCTCAATCCCTCGGGTGACATCAAGCCCCCATTCTGTTTTAGATATTGGGCGGCGTGCCATGAATACGAGTGGACATGACGCGGCCATACACCAGATTCCAGGGCGATCGCATTGATCCATTCGTCTGAGTCGCCCTTTGCCATTCCATCTTTGACTATCCAATCACGAATCACACCACGGGCAGCGTCTTCACTCAATGCACCTAACGCAACCCTGTTCCTTGCACCAACCCTTGATATGTCCAATGCTTCTAAGGATGGAAGTGTAGTTCTTAATCCAGCAGCAAGGAGAATGATGGGGCGCCCCATTTTTCCGTTATGAAGTGCCTTTAATACAATGGACGCAATCACAGCCTGTGCACCAACAGGTTTGCATGAGGAACCAAGCATTTGTGCCTCGTCCAATATGAGTAGCAGAGGGTGCTTGCCAGAACTCAGAGTTTTCTTGATTGTCTTGGTCGACCCTCTTGTGGCTAACTCAACAGAAATCATGCCCATCCCCGCCCTCACTTTCGCGTCAATCTTCTTGAGTATATTTCTGGTTGGAAAAAATTCATGTAGAGAATCGATATCCCATAGAGCAGGTGGGTCAATCTCCACAGAGTCCCAGCCTTGTGCATTGGCAACGCTTTCTAACTCACAAAGTAGTGCCGACTTACCTGCACCAGGTGCCCCATAGATAAGATGAATCGTGCCCTTCCCTGTGAGATATGCGTCCGAGAGGACACCCTTAAAATCGTTGATGATGTCAGATCGTCCGTGAAAATACGGAGTCTCACCGCGTTCCCCCGTAGGATCTGCGAAGGCTTTTCTTTCATTTTCAGACATGAGTAAAGTGGTTACTACTATCACTCGGAAGAGTAATGTTTACCAAACAAATCCCCATTGGTTCGCTACCAATGGCATGTGATAGTCCAGTTTGCTGAGTGTTTATTCAAGGGTGTAAACCCGATATATGTGTATACCCCAGTTGCTGTGGTTTATTCACTGGGGCACGCACATAAGTATATCATTCCTTTTCTTATGTCCTAAGCTCAATTGCTTTCCGTCGTCCACGCTCCCATTGGTAGGCTCTCATCAGACGTTTCCACCTCCGGCTTGTCAAACTGGATGTGCGATTCTCCGCCATCCGGTTTCAGTTGATTTCATGACTTCGCCCATGGAAGTTCTTTGGCCCTTGGGCAAGACATTGCAATCCATAGGTCTTCCATAGATGTACATCTGAGAAGTGAACCTATTTCCCAGTTCGCACCTTGTACTTCCGACAGAACCACTGTCGGAACCGCTTAGCTCTCCCTCGGCTTTACGAATACGCTTTAGCAATGGATCTGCCTCCAAAATTCCATGAAGATTGGCGGTCAGGGTTACTCCCTTTCAAGATCGTACAGATGTCAATGTCTCCCGTAGTGGGGGTAGACTGGTCGTGTGTGGAGCACGGGCACGAATCATGTAGGCTTCCAGAAGACCTCTATGCTTTTGGGGATCTTCAGTCGCCTCAACAATGAGCTGATGATCTAAACTATTGATGCGATCACAGGCGGCATGGAGTGCATCCATTGATATCTTTAGAGCGATATCCACCGGCATTCGCTCAGGATTAATATCCAGTCCATACCAACCATCATACCCATGCATCTTAAGTGTATAGAGTCCCGCTTCCATTTGCTCCGGTGAGATCAACCCGACATTGAGATCCTGATCATAATTGCCCAACGGCTGACTATTCCAGTGAGTATGGGCTAAACGTCCTTCAGATAAAGGCCAACTCAAGGCGTATGCAAGATCTTCAAAACCCATCAGAAGATGGCCAATCTCTGGATTCATACATACCAGTTTATGACCATCTCTCTGCAGAGCACAGTTCGTTTCGTGCTTCAACATTGCCTCAACCTGATGCCCCAAGAGTACTCCCTCTGGGGTGAGACTATACAGAATTCTGCCTCGCGGCTCGTAGGGTTTTGGCTCAAAAGCAATCCGTGATCCGGGCACGGCATCTAATGCTTCGGCAAGGCCTTCCGCAAACCTTCGACGCATCTCCGCCATATGGATTCCGAATGGGTTTTCATACCCATCAATCCCAGGCCATATAACCGAGAATTCACACCCTAACTGTTGCCCCAATTGTAAGGAACGCACAGTTCGATCGACGGCCTTCTTCCGAATCGTATCATCTGGATTGGACAGAGATCCAAACTCAAACTGAGCATCATAAAACAAAAGGGGGATCACCGTCAGTAATTGTATCCCAGTGTCTCTGATAAAGTCCTGCCAGAGCGATAGATTTGACTCGTTAATCTCATTGGGGTAATGTGCCTCCAGTGCACCTAGCCCATAATCTTTCAGAGACGTAGCGATTTCCAGACGTGATTCAATGGATTCATCAGGCTTATACTTGGCATGGAATCTTGAATTGGCCGGGGAAAAGAACCATATACCAGCAGAAAATTTGGGAGCAAGCTCAAACGAATTCAGGTGGTCAACCAAATCTGATCCCGTTTTGAGGATGGCCTGATGACGTAAATCAGTAAGTTTCATGGGGAAGAGTTTAAGTAATGAGTGACAGCCGAGCACAGAGATGCATGGCGTTTACATGGGATTATTGATTCATGGCAGTGATCCCCATTCTTGCCATGAACCGCACTCCAGACGTTTAATCCTGTGGTCATATCAAGCATCATCTATGGATCAAAAAGTACATGCATAGACATATCCATACAAATACTATTCATCAATACCATTCGTGGAGAATGTGCCGAACATTAAGGTATCAAGGATCAGTATGGGGTCATATCATACTTCCATCAGAAACTCCAATGGCAGGCCACTTGATCAACAGAAGTTACCATCTAGCCCATCATCTTCAGGAATGTTCTAACGACCGTATCTATTGCGATTTCTGCATCAAAAATCAGCTGATAGTCTTAAGTACATTGAAGCACCATTGTAGTCCCAGGGAGTACTTGGGACCATCGCGTTGCCTTGACCATCACGTTCAATTTGATCTGCATCACGGTGGGTGGCAAAGATGTTGTTGACTCCTAATGCAAGACCATAGTTATCTCGGATCCTATATCCAACTTCCGCATCTACAATCCAACTACCATTATAGCTTCGGAGCACATTTTGAGTTCGCCCATCAATATTGAGTGTGCAGGTAAAACTGAACAGCAAACAGGCCTTCCACCCACTGTAATAGTTGAATCGGAGCATGGTGTGGAAGGGTCCAAATGTCTGGCGCCCTGTGGCCACAATACGATGATGGGGGTTGACATGCTCAATTTCTGCTTTCCGTCTATCGGAAAGGATGCTCACGGTGGTGGCCTCACTAAGGGGTTCTCCTAAAAATGTAGTGATCTCCGTGGGATCCGAAAACTTCAATAGTTCAGGGCGTGTCCAATTATAGGCAATACTGGCAACGGTTGATCTTCCATTGCCATACTCTCTATCCCATGAAAGGAGCAGGTCAACACCAAACTGTCGGGTATCAAAATCATTGGAGTAAAACTTCACTTCCTGCAATGTCTCAAATCCTGCTAGTTGACCAGAGCTTCGGAGAATCCCCGTAAGTTCATCACTGAGAGGGATGCTACCACTCAGTGCAATCCGATCTCGAACGGTAATACTGAATAGATCTGCAGTAAGAACCAAATCTGGCGAAAATTGAAAGATGGTGCCGAAGGTCAGATTAAAGGCGGATTCTTCAGTCAGTGGTTTACCACCAAGGGCTTGAGCAATCGGATGAGCAGATGGAATCTGTCCAGCGTCAATCAATCCGAATACAGGATGAAAATTGGTCTGGATATTTTGGAGATTGACCTGTCCAGGGGTTGGAGCCCGGACACCCGTACTTACGGACCCACGTAGACTCAATAGCGATGAAGTACGCCAGAGAGCGGATACTTTACCCGTCAGCGTGGTTCCAAAGTCATCATAAAAATTCTCAAAACGTCCAGCAACACCGACTTGGAATGAAGGAACAACATCCGCTTCAAGGTCAACATAGGCTGCATAATTGGGACGGGCCCATCTTCCAGCGTAGGCAGGTGGAATTCCCTGATCACCGTTTGATCCAACAGAAAACGTGTACGGTCCTTGTTGGACATAGGGACCGACGGACCATGAAAGAGAATCACCTGGCCGCGTTTCAAAGATCTCATTGCGCCATTGGGCACCCATGGCGATATTCAGTGGGGAATGTAAACCTTCAATCTCAACTGGATAGCTCATATCCACATTCACACTGTACTCTAACTGTACAAAGTCACGCTGTCTAAATTCAGGAGGATTCAAAGGTCCCCAAGACGCATTCACGGTATTTTTGATGAAGTAGTCCATGAGACTTCTGCCCACCGTACCACTGATATCCCACATCAAACTGGATGGATCTCCTCCGTGCACACCAACAACTGCACTAACATCCGATATGTCAGCACCAAAACGGGGAGTAAAACCACCAGGAAAATCCTCATTAAACAGATAACAAGACCCTTGATACTGATTCACGAATGTCTGCACGGCATCAAAATCCGAATCTAACGGGGGCAGGTCTTCTAAGGTTAGGCAGTCAATCCCATCGCCTGGATTCAAGTCAGCAATCGCTCGAATAGCATCATCTCCACTTCCGAACCTGAAGACATTTGCTCTAGCCGTGGCACCACCCGGCATTCTGAAGAAATAACTTCCATTCCCTGAACGTTGTCCGTACCCCCCAAAAGCATAAGCACGTGTCGTTGGAGTCAGTCCTATTTCGGCATTCACAAATGCCGTGATTGCATGATCAATATCGGGGTTCCCCCAGATAATCGCTGGTCGTTTGACGGGATACCCTTTATTGGCCAGAGCGGTAGCAGAAGCCTGATCAACGGAGCGGCTGGTCGGCTCGGTATTGCGGTATTCTAAGCTCACATTCAAAAAACCATCATCGGTGAGAGGAAACCCAGCATTGGAGGCTATGGTCACATAGCGCCCATCGCCCTGATGATACTGCCCTACTTGTGATCGAACCATGAATCCATGATCAGCATCTTTGAGTTGCAGATTGAAGACACCCGCAACGGCATCGGCACCATATTGGGCAGATGCCCCATCCCGAAGGATTTCGAACTGCTTAATTGCGATACTGGGAATCATATTCATGTCGGGCCCCTGAGATCCCAGAATCAATGCACTTCCAAAAAGAGCAATGGATCCTGTCCGGTGACGGCGTTTCCCATTGACGAGCAGAAGTGTATTATCGGGAGAGAGCCCCCGCAAGGTGGGTGGTCTGACGAACGTTGTGGATCCGTCAATCTCGTGTCTTTGAACATTATAGGATGGAACCTGTGATCGAAGAATGTCATCAATATCTGTACTGGCAGTACTGGCTAAATCTCGTGGTGAAATCACGTCAATCGGAACAGAGGAATCTGTGACAAGACGCGGGAGTCGCCGAGTTCCAACAACCACCAAACCTTCTATGTCTTCAATGGATGGAACGAGTTGGATATTTAGATCGGTACCATCGGTAGCGACAGAGAGTCTTTGAGTGACAAAGCCGATAAACGAAACAATGAGAACAGCATCCTCTGAGGGTACGCTCAATTCAAATGTCCCATCAGCTGAGGTAGATGTACCTGTTAATGTACCCTCCACAACGATCGTTACGGATTCAAGGGGCTCATTCGTTTCCGAATCATAGACCGTTCCTGTCACAGATAGTTGAGCGAGAGTGCTCTGTATGGGGATGAAAATGAAAAGTACACAACTCAGTACAAAAAAATAATTTGAGAAAAATTTCATATGATTAAAATAATAAATCCCTACCTTGTATTAGCAAGAGTTCTTCATGAACTCACTTTACGATTCAAATCCAAAGGAACCACTGATTCCGTCAACCTAACTGAAACAGGGCGATCATTTCACGAATCATCGCAAAATCCTTCCACAAAGTACCTGCTCATCCAACGCAGAATAGGTTGATGAACGAAAGATTATGAAGACGACGCGATGGACGCAGATCCAACAGGGAGTAAACATTCTGAGTAATATACGTAATTTCCGAAACTATTGTTTACCTCTGAGAGTTATGATTTATATTGATCACCACGCTTGCACCGACCAGACATCACCATGACGAAGTCAGATTTGGAGAAAATGATCGTTGATGGGGAAGGACTCCGACTGGAATTCAAACATCGATTGCCGGAGAGTGAACGAATTGCACGGGAGGTAACAGCACTTGCCAACACTCAAGGCGGACATTTATTGATCGGAGTAACCGATGATGGGCAACCATCGGGGGTAAAAGATCCTGAGGAAGAACTATTTGCACTCAATCAAGCTCTTCAACAGCATTGTACTCCTATGATAGAGTGGAGACACAACCTCGTCAAGGTAAGCCGAACTCGCACGGTCATTGCCATCAAAATTCCCATCAGTGCCAACCGCCCTCATTATGTACAAAAACTCACAAGTCGCACCAAATCCGTCTATGTTCGCTTTGAAGATAGGAGTATTGAGGCCAGTCAAGAAGCATGCAAGTTGATGCGTGCGTACCAAAACTCAGACAATGTTCTGATCCATCTTGGTGATAAAGAACGACAGTTACTCAAGGATCTTGATGAAATAGGAAAAATTACGGTTAGAGGCTTTTCGAAATCTGCAAGAATCCACCCTGGAAGGGCTTCACGAATGATCATCCGGTTGACTCGTGCAGGCATTTTGGACCATCATATTGACCCGAATATTGACTATTTTACCGCTGGAGTTGCGTTATCCAATTCGTCCACGAACTCTCATTCATCGTCGGATCCTTAGTCATGGTAGCACACATGTTCAATTTTGATCATTACACATCCATCAATTCACAGATCCTACAATTCTGGCCATTGATTTTCAAGAAACAGTCTTCTTGGTCTATCACCTTGATTGATGAAATGAAGATTTTTCATACTGCCATTTGTGTCACACTTATTGCACCCCATGGATCACTGGTCATCTTCAACCGATGCTGTGGCATGTGTCTCCGAATCAATCATGCCTACATCTATTTCGAAGTATTCATTTTGACTGCCTTTGTTCAATCAATATACGTCCAAGCATCACCTTCTCATAGCATTCCAGTTTTGGATAGAATGGCTTCCAACTGGTTTTTTACGCAATATCCACGATGTTCATCTTGAATTCTACGCAAAGGATGCTTTTGAGCCATTTCATTACGTTTTACCTAAAACCTGAACATGATTAGTCTGTCAGAGTCTCTGATGAGTTGGATCCAAAAACAAAAATAGGATTTTATGTGGTCACAAATCCACCACTAAGGCATCAACCACTCAGATCTATCACAAAAAGGTTTGTTGTCAACGCAAGTTAAATATTGCGAGTTTTGCGAATTCTTACTGGTGAGTACGCCTTATCCTATCCAATCACTCAATCGCTCCATAGGTGAGATTATTCTAGAATTTATCCCGATTTTGTATCTTATGTCCATTTTGTCCGTCGGCCAAAGTCGCAGTTTTATTTTTGATTCATGACTTTCATCTTCACATTTATCTTCACATTTCTGTCTTTTACTTTATTGTCTGGTATGGGAAGTGTTCCTGCAGACTCCGTAATGTCTGTTCTAGTAGAATCCAGCCCAGAAGCTATTTCCTCTGATCTGCTTTCTCATGGAGGTGACCTGAATTTACCCCCCCCCATTTTTTTAAATAAGCATCCCCGTGATGGTGAAATAACGACTCACTGGTTGCGACCCATTGACGCAGAAAGCAACCCAGACATCCTGCGTGATTCATTTCCATTGGATGCATTAGATGTGGATGCATCCAGTCTACACGCATCCACCACTGCTCTTTCGTCCCTTGAAGATCTTCGCCTCTTCAACTTTAGCTTCATCCACCCCACTGATGCACCCCCGTGGTCCTGGATGGAAGCATCCATGGCTCCAGATAGCATGATGATTGATCAGGTCGACTATCCGATTGAGAACAGCACGGTATCCAAGAAATCTCATGGTGCCACCCTACAACAACCCTCGTTGAGTCCCATCAGCTCTGCAACAACAGACCCTTCCGCATTTTCTGGTCTCATCCCTGGTGCACCGACGAATCTCACGGCAACGGCTAGTGGGTATTCAGTGATCAA
>JAPOUL010000102.1 GCA_026708685.1 Bacteroidota bacterium | reverse complement strand
ATTTCCAAGGATTGTATATCCTCCATCAAGTGATAAGACTTCAACTTCATCTGATCGATTATCGGGGCTTAATGACACGGGGAGTAATATTTCTCCGGTGGTAGAATAATCATCGTTGATTGTTAAATGAACAGCTGAATTTATGTTTCTTATATAACTTATCCTTTGATTGCCGTTATCTGTATAATAAGAGTAACCTTTAGTAGAATACGTACCCACAAGACGGTCTATAATACTTTGATAGGTTACATCTCCATGTACATGAAGATGGTTTCCTGCGAAGATACCATGCCCATTTGTAATGTTTGATTTGATGATGACTGGCTCTGCAAAGGGCTGGTTATTGCTGTTTTCCTGAATGATTTGAGAACGAAAATACTCATAGTAAGATTTACTGATCGTCCGAATGTAAACACTTTGAGTACCAAAATCCTCAAACGGTTGTATCTGAGTTAAAGAAATCATAAATTCTTTTCCGTCAAAGGGAGAATCCCTAATGAATGCACGGTTAAGTATTGGTCGTTGAACATCGGGCTGAAGGGGATCTTGGATCACAAAACTTCGCATCTGCTCTTCCAATTCTGGGCTCGTTACGATGATGAATTCCTCCAGAAGTCTTGGATTCGTCACCGATAGTTCATAATAATTGTCCGTGCTAGCATCATCTTGAATCTGAATGTTAAATTGTCTCTCCGTGCCTTGCTCCGAAATGTGAACTTCTATGACTTCTACGGGATCTGGAATGCGATCGGTGGCTTGCACTGACTTAAACCCCTCCGCCTCCACCGTTAAGGTATAAGTCACTCCAAGTTTTGGAAATGTATTGGGAGAAACATAAAACCCTCCGCCATAATGGGACAATTCAACTTCAGATCCATCACTGCCTTCAATAGTGACCGTTGCATGTTCAATGGTGGCGGGGCTGGGCGTGGGATCTTGAACATTCAGCGTTCTCTGCAATGATACCTGCCAAGGAATTTCATGATTGAAAGGTGCAATCACGACAATCTCAGATTGGGAATCCGGTAGTTCAATCTCAATCACATTCTCACAACCCACCAATAGGAAAAGTAGAATCATAAAGAGAAAGATTCGCATCATCATTAGAACTGAAACTTATAGCTGATGGAGGGAAGAATAGGGAAATAGGTCACTTGCCTGTAGGTTCGTTTTTCGTTTTCAAACCCTGTTTTTGTATCCAAATCTCTTGTCTCTCTTGCGATGAGGAAAAAGATATTCTGGCGATTGTATGCGTTATAGAGACCAAAACTGAGCTCAGAAGAACGAAATTTACGCCGTGGAAAATGCACCGTAAGATCTAATTTATGATAGGCTGGAATGCGGTAGTTGTTCCGTGAAGTATAGACATCCACGATCACTCCACGATCACGGTATCGGGTAGGATTAAGAGTCACCGATCGTCCACTTGTATATACCCAAGTTGCCGACACCTTGGTTCGACCGAACTGATACATCATGGCTACCGAAAAATCATGCCTACGGTCATATTTATGCGGAAACACTTCACCTCTGTTGAGTTCTGCAATTCTACGTTGAGACCATGAAAGGGTATATCCAATCCATCCCGTCAATGAACCACGCTTACGATGTACAAGAAATTCTACACCATACGCCCAACCTCGCCCCGATGTAACCGTTTCTTCCCAGTCGGTGCTGGAACCCACAAAGTTACTTCCTTCTTTGTAAGCAATTAAGCCATTGCTCTCCCTATAGTAGGACTCAATACTCACATCTAAGCTCTGCGACTCAATGGTGCGGGCGACACCAATAGCGGCCTGCCAAGCCTTCTGAGGACGAATCCGGGGAGTACTGGGAAGCCACAGATCCGTCGGAAGACCCGCCCCACTATTGGATAACTGCTGAATGAACTGTTGCGTTTGCATATAGGAAGTCTTCAATGCCCATGATCTCCACAGCAGAAATGATGTGGAAATTCGAGGTTGAACCGATGAATAGTGGACTCCATCTACAAGATACCCTGCAACATGAACTCCCCCATTGGTCTTGAGCCAATCCGTCACGGTGAACTCGTCTTCTATGTACGTACTCCACTCCATTGAAGGGGTGCGCAAGGAGCGGGTAGTCGTAGTATCTACCCCGAAGGCATCATTCAATTGGCGGTGATTCTGACGACTTGGTATGAACAAATGCCTTGTGATGACTCCCCCGAAACGAACATAGTGATCAAGATGTGCTTGATACTCAATATCCGTTTTTACGGCAAAATCTTGGATTCCACTAGAGTAACGGCTACTTCTGATAGTCGACGTGTCATCAGTGTAATACTGTTGATCAAAGATCTGCGATCTGAATGTGCTAAAAATAAGCATCGTATTTGCAAACATTCGTGAATTAACTACGTGACTCCATCGGAGAGTCGATGCGATATTACGCCAACCGATTTGAAAACGATAGCCTTGATCAGGATTTTTTGTTCTTTCATATCCTTTATCTTCTCCGATGTAGGCACTGATGAACAATCGATCACGTTTTGACACATCAAAATTAGCCTTAGCATTTAAGTCATGGAAAAAGTAACCTTGTACTAAACCACCACCTCCAAAAATTTGATTGATCCCCAATGTGATGAGGTCAAAATATGTCCGCCGGGCAGCGAAAAGATAGGAACTTTTTTCTTTTTGAATGGGACCCTCAACAGTAAGTTGGGAGGCTAGAATTCCAACGTTTGCTTTACCATTGAATGACTTACGATTCCCCTCACGCATCGTCATGTCTAACACCGCGGCTAAACGCCCCCCATAGCGAGCAGGAAGCCCTCCCTTGAGAAGGGTAGCACTATTAATCGCTTCTGAATTAAATGTAGACAGGAAACCAAACAGATGTCCAGCATTGTACACCGTAGCACCGTCTAAGAGGATTAAGGTCTGATCTGGCGTACCTCCACGAACATACAATCCAGATGAACCTTCGGCCCCCGATGAAACTCCAGGCATCAATTGGAATGTTTTGAGAATATCTGGCTCTCCGAGTAATGCTGGAAGGGTCTGTACATCCTCCATTGTTACTTGAAGTTTACTCATTTGAACCTGATCTTGAAGACGATCATACGAAGCCGTGATTTCCAGTGAGTCCAAAGTAAGCAACGTAGGATCTAATTCAATCTGAAGTACGTCGTTGGGTGATTCTTGAAATGTAATTGTCTCTGGTGCATACCCTTGATAACTAAACCGTATGACCGCAGGCATAACTGGCAATGTCAGACTAAAAAATCCATAGTTATTCGTGGTTGTACCCACCCGAAGATTGATCTCATAAACATTGGTCCCAATTAAAGCCTCACCAGATTCGCTGTCGGTTACGTAGCCACTCACCGTCAGCGACTGAGCTAATACAGATGCATAATTACTTAATAGCATAGTGCCTACCGTGAGTACCAAGAGTATTATAACTGTTCTTCCTATAAAGTAAATCACCATCTCATTATGATTTCATTGTACGAATAAGTGGGCAACAATGATGAATAGCATTTTGTAGATACATTAGAAATCTACACGCTTAGGCAAACCCAGATGGATGTTTTCATCCTTGTGTCGGTTTTGAAAACGACCAGTATGAAAGGCTGTTGGAATGAAAATTTCACCATCAAGAGCTATTGTGGATAACCAGAATCCACAAGATTGAATAAGATTCACCATAATGTAAACAACAACCGCATGATTCAACAATTCCAGTGAGATTTTGTTGAGAATGCAAGTAGCATGTGTTCAACAGGCCAACAATACACTAAGCGGTGAGGCCATAAACTTAAGATCCTTAGGCTTTTGAAAAACCTCCGCATTTGAGTAGAAAAATTGCTTGTCAGGTCTAATGAAAAGTGGGTGATTTCATTTGAAAATATACACAACTCTATGTGCAATGCATCATGGTCACATCAGAATCCCCGCTAGTAGAAAAGCAAGAAACGACAGCACAGCTATCAGTGCAGTATAGGGCAGTTGCGTGTTGACATGATCCACATGGTCACATGCAGAAGCCATTGAGGAAATAATGGATGTGTCGGATAAAGGCGATGCATGATCACCATAGACTCCACCCGAAAGGACAGCTCCTAGCATCAAAGGAACAGAAATCCCCAATCCCTCCGCAAGGGGTAATGCCAAGGGAATCAAAATGGCAAATGTAGTCCACGATGATCCTAGCGTAAACGAGACTATACATCCTATGACAAAAACAAGAGCAGGGAGTGACCATATCCAGATACCCTCTCCTAAAATAGAAACGATATAGGGACCCATCTCCAAGTCTCTCGACACCTTGCCAAGTGCAAATGCCAGAACCAGAAGGGCAACCACGCCCACTAAACCCGATGCTCCCTTCACGACATAATCCGTCGTTTGAGCAGGCGTTAAGAGCATCTGTCCATGACGGGGAATCATATAGATCACAAAGGCCACCAAGACTGCTGCACCGACCGCCCACAATACGGATGTGGATCCACTACCCTCCATCAGGTTCCCCTCTCCCGTGAAATATAGACCAACAAAAATCATCCCAATCATGACTCCAATGGGAATGATAAAGTCATACATTCGCCCAAGCTCAGGCTTGACGGGTTCTAATCCTGCAACCTCATCTGCGATCATAGGGTTGGATCCACTTCGAATTAATTCACCAGTGGTCAGTGCTCGGTGTTCAGCCACTCGCATTGGACCAAACCCCCACCCCGTGATGGCTAGAAAGAGAGAGAACAGGATCGCCAAAAAACAAAAGAAATTGAAAACCAAAGCACTGAGCAAGGTGGATACTGCGGTCGATTCGTACCCCTGAACCAGTAACAACCCAAGAACAAATGCACCCCAACCATTGAGGGGGATCAGCATACAGACTGGAGCACTGGTTGCATCACAGTAATAGGCAAGCTTTTCTCTGGGGATTTTGAGTCGGTCAAAGAAAGGACGACTCAAGGTTCCAACAATCAGCGAGGTGATACTTGATTCTACAAAGACGAGAAGGCCTGTCAGCCATGCTAATAACTCTACCCCCCTTCGCGTTTGAACAAAACCAGATTTTTGAACAAATTGCACAAAGGCAGCAACCCCGCCCGATACCTGAATCAGAGCAATCAATCCTCCTACAAGGAGGCTGAACAGCAATATTTTTGTGTTGGATGGCTCAGAAAATACCCCAACGACCACATCTGCCATATAAATCAATCCACCCAGGACATTTCCGCCAGACAAGATCGTTGTTCCCACCCAGAGGCCAATCACTAAGGACAGGAACACCTGACGCGTCCAAAGTGCCAGTGCTATGGCAATCAGAGGAGGAAGCAGAACCACCCAATCCATGAGTACACTACTTCCACTTGATATTGCAACCCATTGAAGGGCGCTGCGCCATGGTCACGATACCAAATTGTAGGAGTTCATCAATGGCCTGTAGAAACTCTTGACCCGTTGCGGGAGCTGAACCAGGCCTCGTCTCATCAAATCGTCCACGGTAGGCAAGGCGAAGATTGGAATCGTACACAAAAAAATCGGGGGTGCACTCTGCACCATAGGCCTTGGCAACGGACTGCGTTTCGTCATATAAATAGGGGAACGGATACTGCTTTTCCATTGCACGGTGTTTCATTGCCTCAAAAGAATCCTCTGGAAACTGTGTAGCATCATTGCTACTGATTCCAATCAATGTAACGCCCTTGTCTTTGCATGCCTGAGCAACTTGAATAAGTGCTTCCTCAATGTGAATCACAAAGGGACAATGGTTGCACATGAAGACCACCGCAATCGGATTGCCATTGGCATAATCCCTTAGACGAACCATAGAGATACCGCTATCTGTAGGATTACTAATCGGTAACGTGAATGACGGAGCCTGAGAACCCAGTTCTGTCATCTTTGAATAGGTAAGAGCCATCGTTGAAGAAAATGATTGATGAAATAAATTTGGTGTAAAATCACATGAGGGAATGCCTATGAAAGATCCCCATGTTCTCGTACTCGATGAAGAGGTTCAATCACACATCGAGCGATACTGGTAAGATGTTCTCCGATCCGCCCTATGGAAGATGCCCCGATAGTGCATGGTACGATTTGATGAGGTGATAAATCAGAATTGGCCAGTTGATCTAAAATCTTACGCAAGTCTGCATCCAATCGATCATGTTCACTCTGAACATCTCGTGCCTTGTTAGCATCGCCTTCCAAAAAAGAATCACGGGCAACATCAAACTGCGACAGTGTCTGATTGCGCAACTCACGAATCTGATCTACAATGGTTCCAATTCTAGGGCTGTTCGCGAGGGTGGCAGCCCATTCAATGACCCTGCCCATTTGCCCTATGCGCTCCGCTTCTTGGGCAACGGTCAACAGCTTCATGCACAGGACTAGTTCTCGCTTAGGGTCAATATTCAAATGCTCCAGAACAGCACGCCGTACCGAATGTTCACGCTTGCTGATCACCGCCTGATGAGCCGCTATATCTTCATCTAAAATTTCGTTCTCCAAGAGCCTTCCACTTGAGGCAGCAAATAAACTGCGCCCGGTATCCATCATGACCTTAATGTCATCCAGCGAATCACGAATAAGTGGGGGCTGGTTCCCCGTAAGAAAATCTAAAAAACCCATGATCATTACGTCTGTATGGATCCCCCATCAACCGTCGAATAGAGCTGATGTTTGATCACATAGTGGCGAACACTCTCTGAGACTAAATAACGGATGGATTTCTGTTCCATACAACACTGACGCACATACTCTCCGCTAATGGAAAGTAACGGGGCTGTTACCCATTGAACTTGATTCTGCAGATACTCTGGTATCTGGATCTCTTCAATGGGATACCCCATTCGGGGATAGACCAGTAGCTCACATTCTTTGCTGATCAACTCTGGATCGGACCATAAATGGAACTGGACCAAGCTATCACTGCCAATGATCAAAGAGAATCTTGCATGTTCATACTGTTTCCGTAGAGCTTGAATCATCCGTATGGTGTACGTCGGCGACGGGAGGGATGCCTCAATGTCAGAAACTTGAAAGGCTGAATGCAGGGAAATCGCATGACGCACCATGGCAAGTCTATCAGTAAATGGAGCCAGACGGGAGGCAGGCTTATGAGGGGGTGCAAATGTCGGAACCCATAACACCAATTCAAGATCAAACACGCACCGAACGGTTTCTGCAATGATGGAGTGTGCAATATGGGGCGGGTCAAAACTACCCCCGAAAATGCCGACATGCATGCAATATCACTACAAGGTTGTGTCTTCTTCAAGCAACTCGTCAAGTTCTTGGCGAGCAATGTCGCTAAACTCTGTGGCTTCTTCAATCAACTCACTGTCTGGAAACAAATCAATCAACCTCTGATAGTTGGTGATGGCTTTTTGCAACCGCTCTGGTTGACGTGCTTCTATGCTTAGTGCACTGAACTCAATGTACGAACGCACCGCTCCAAGTAATGCATCATCAGCAAGAGGGGTGTCGGGAAATTTATCAAAGACTGCCTCATACGAAAGTGCGGCCGCTTGGTAAAGACCTCTACGTTCATACAAGATTGCAGAATGAAATTGTTTGTCGGCAAGCTTGCGACGCAATTCCCCTACCCGCTGCACCGCTACATCTACTGAATCATGGGTAGAGTGCCTCTGAATGTACAGGTTAAAGACCTCAATGCCCTGATGCGTAGTCGTCTGATCAAGTTCAATTTTGGGAGAGCGCTCATAAAAGGTCATGGCTCGTTGAAACTCGGCATCAGCAACGCGGTCATCCGATCGAAATAACTCGGCAAAACGAGAATACTCGCTGGCAGCCAGAATAAAGTCGCGGTTTTGATGATGGGCACGGGCAAGATAAAGCTGAGCATCCGCTGCCCATTCATGGGTGCGTCCATAATCAAAGACTCCCTGAAAATACTGTGCTGCCCTACTGTGGCGCCCTCTTTCAAAATAATCCATTCCTTTTTCGTAGGCTTCACGAGGAGAATCATGAGACAATCGCCCAGATCCTGTGCACCCAGCAATGAGGATCATCAAAACAAAAAGAGAGTTCTTCATTGGTTAAAAATAAGATGAACGATGGGAGGCAGAGATGTCAAGAACGTAGAACGAACGGAGGACTGATTTCATTGCTCAAACCAAGATCTGCACCGTTCTGTTCCTTCATCGGATCAGTTGGGGACCCACTGGGGTATGTTCAAATAAATACACCCCCATATTGCGTCGCTGCTCTCCAAACTGAATGCGCATGCGAACCCCATCATATAAAGACGCATTGAGAAGGTGGTCCATTAAATCGCCATCCATGGCAAGAACTTGGAGGAGCATTTCAGTCACATCATAGCCGACATAAGCAAATTGATCGGGTGAAATACCTCCATAGAACTCTTCAAATTGATGGATGAACTGTTGGGTGATCAGCCTGCGTTCATTCTCATAGTACGCATCTACATAATACGCAGATAGCGTATTGCCATAGCGAGATAAATCAAGAAACTTCAAGGGAAAAGAACTTAAAACGAATGGACGCATTCCGATCTGACCGACACTATTGACCGCATCCTGCACACGACGCGAAGCACTGGTTTCATGGGTATGGTTCAATGCAAAAAAGATGCCCTCAGCACCTGCGAGAGTATCCATGGGAATCAGTTGGGGAAGCCTTGCCCAGTCCACCATGGACTGGACTTCATACACAAAATGGGGCACCAACCCATGAGCCTTGAGTTCTTCAACAAATCCCTGCATCATTTCTTGACTCTGGTCATCCTGTGCCTCTATCACAATTCCGATTTGAGAAAGATTCAAATAGTCTATAGCCTGCCGTGCTATGGCCCGCCCCCGCTCTGGTAATGTAGTATTGACCTGAAAAACATATTGATGCCCATCGGTAATTCCCGTATCTGTCGCCAGGGGAGCCATCAAAACCACCTGTTGAGGTTCAGTCACACTGGCGGATGCATCCACCTGATCACTAAACAGGGGCCCGATAATGGCGGATACATTTTCATTGGTCAGAGATTGAACAGCTACAAGTGCGCTATTGGACGACATCCCTGTATCTCTGAACAGAATCTTTACTTTACGTTGACTCGTCTGATTGTAGGTATCCACAGCAAATTGAACCCCCTGGAAGAGAGAACGTGTGACGGATAGCTCCGTGAGCGGCAATGCCAGGCCAAGACGGATATATTCTTGCTCCCTTTTTATGCTGTCCAATTGCTCGCGTGAACTGATAATAAGATCTTGAGCATTATCCAGATAACGGCTATTGGGAAACTGCTCTATAAAATCATTGAGAAGCGTGATGGCACTGGAATAATCACCCATGCGATAGAGTGATTTGGCAGCCATCATCATGGAAGCCGTTGTATTCTGATGCAATGGCTTCTGGTCAGAGACCTCCAAAAATCCATAGTAGGCCTCACCATATCTATTGGATTCAAACGCTTCCAGTGCGCTCTGGAACTGCTGTTGTGCCTCCGTTGATGGTACAGATTGTGCAATGGCCAGAGAGAGATCCCCCTTTCCGATGAAAAGAACCAGAAGCCCCAGCAAAATTAGGGTGTGTTTCATTTGATCTATTCCCATTCAATCGTGGCAGGTGGTTTAGAACTGATATCATAAGCAACGCGGTTGATGCCTTTGACTTCGTTGACAATCCGATTGGAAACATAGCCCAAAAAATCATCGGGAAGCTTCGCCCAGTCCGCCGTCATTCCATCCTGGCTGGTTACAGCTCTTAAGACGCATACTTGTTCATAGGTGCGTTCATCCCCCATGACCCCAACGGTCTGTACGGGAAGAAGGACAGCAAACGCCTGCCATACCTGATCATAGAGCTGATAGGCATGCAATTCTTCAATAAAGATTTGATCTGCCTGACGAAGGAGATGTAACCTGTGATCAGTGACAGAACCCAAAATCCGAACCGCCAGCCCAGGCCCTGGAAACGGGTGGCGTCCAATCATTGCTGATGGCAGTTCCAATAATTTGCCTATCTCCCGAACCTCATCCTTGAAGAGCTCACGAAACGGCTCAAGCAGTTCAAATGAATGATCTTCAGGCAAGCCACCAACATTATGATGGGTTTTGATCGTAACACTTGGTCCCTTGAACGATACACTCTCAATGACATCAGGATATAAAGTCCCCTGAGCTAAAAATCGTGGCGAGGAGCCCAGATCATCAGCAAGGGATCGGGTTGCCTCTTCAAAGACCCGTACAAAGGTGTTGCCAATGATGATACGCTTTCGTTCGGGATCCACGACTCCCTGTAAATTGGTCAAGAACTGTTCGCTCGCATCAATGGCAAGAAGACGAATCTTAAAATGATCTCGAAACATTTGCTGAACCTGCTCCCACTCCCCGTGCCGTAATAGACCGTTATTGACAAAGATACAGGTGAGTTGATCTTTGATGGCTCGGTGAATCAGACATGCTGCTACCGATGAATCTACCCCACCAGACAGGCCAAGGATGACGTGATCGGAGCCAACCAGTTCCTGGATCTGCTCAGTCTTCTGATCTAAATAAGAGGCAGGTGACCACTGACCCTCACACCTACAGATGATGCGAAGAAAATTCTCAAAGATGCGCTGCCCATCATGGGTATGAACCACTTCAGGATGAAACTGTACCCCAAAATGTGGGAGCACTTGATGACGAATCGCGGCAATGGGAGCACTGGATGTATCAGCAATCACTTCATAGTCTGGACCAATAGCAACGGGTAGATCTCCATGACTCATCCACACCTGTGATCCATCCTTCACTCCTCTGAGGAGATCCTCTCCGTGATGGATTTGGAGGTTGGCACGGCCAAACTCTCGATGATCTGCCGCAGAGACTTCTCCCCCAGTACACGAAACCAGAGCCTGCAACCCATAACAGATTCCAAGAACAGGCATGGGTGAACCATCGTCACGACGAAGACGGAGAATGTCTGGATCCAGTTGGGGGGCACCTTCCTGATACACGGAACTGGGACCTCCCGAAAGAACGATCCCTGTCGCACCAGCCAGTTCATCTATGCCAGCGGTACACGGAAGAATTTCCGAAAAGACTCCCGCTTCACGGATGCGACGAGCAATCAGTTGGGTGTACTGAGCTCCAAAATCAACAACGACAATTCGTTCACCCATTCGGCAGATTTAACGCACAAGATCGGCATATGCATCAGCAGACAGCAGTTCATCCACCTGGGATGGATCCGTGAGTTCAACCTCAATCATCCATCCTTCACCGTAGGGATCGGTGTTGACTAGTTCAGGCTGATCTTCAAGGGCAGGATTATGTTGATATATCGTTGCTGAAACGGGAATAAAAAGTTCAGATACGGCTTTGACCGCCTCAACCGTACCGAAGACATCTCCCTGCTCATACAGGTCTCCAACCGCTTCCAGCTCTACAAATACAATATCTCCTAGTTCACCTTGTGCAAAATCTGTGATTCCAATCTTGGCGGTCGTGCCATCATCACTCAACTGGAGCCACTCATGATCTTCGGTGTACTTAAGTTGTTCTGGTAAATTCATGAATCAAGAGTTTAGGGTGATTGTCAATTTGATAACATTTGGTTTTCAACAAAGTGAGTGTCGGTCTCACCTGCGATAAATGCTGGATGCCTCAATAATTCTTGGTGGAACGGAATGGTGGTAGCCACACCCTCAAGGACAAATTCATCCAGTGCACGCTGCATCCTGTGGATCGCCCACTCTCGGTTTGGACCATGAACAATCAACTTGGCAATCATGGAGTCATAGTGTGCAGGGATTTGATATCCGGCATAGACATGCGTATCCGTTCGTATTCCAGGCCCACCTGGAGGATGGAAATCCTTGATCGTTCCCGGAGAGGGACGAAAGTTTTTCTGTGGATCCTCGGCATTAATGCGGCACTCAATGGAGTGACCCGCAATGGGTACGGGCTGATTGGATGGGGTGAGCCGTTCTCCCATGGCGATCAGGATTTGCTGTCGAATTAAATCCAAGCCTGTAATTTCTTCGGTCACGGGGTGTTCAACCTGAATACGGGTGTTCATTTCCATGAAGTAGAACTGCCCTGAAGAGTCAAGCAAAAATTCAATCGTTCCCGCTCCCTCATAATCCACGGATTCAGCACCAGCAATGGCAGCAGCTCCCATGCGTTCACGCAGATTCTGGTCTACGGCAATGGAGGGAGCTTCCTCCAGCAGCTTCTGGTGCCGGCGCTGAATGGAGCATTCTCGTTCTCCATAGTGAAGGGTTGTCCCCTGTCCATCTCCCATTACTTGAATCTCGATATGACGCGGGTTTTGGATGAGTTTCTCAATATAGATCTCAGAATTCCCAAAGGCAGCTTGGGCTTCGGTTTCGGCGGACTGAAAACTCAGTTCAAAATCAGATTCATCCATCACTGCCCGCATTCCACGCCCCCCCCCACCAGCACTAGCCTTGATCATTACGGGATAACCGATCTCTGCGGCAAGCCGTTTCCCATCCTCTACCGAAGGGACAACTCCATCCGATCCAGGCACAACGGGCACACCTGCTAATTGCATCTGATCTTTTGCACGGCTCTTATCCCCCATCATTGCAATCGTGTCAGGAGATGGCCCAATAAATTTGATCTGATTGTCCGAACAGATAGCACTGAAGACGGCATTTTCTGACAGGAACCCATAACCTGGATGGATTGCGTCCGCACCCGTGATCTCTGCTGCAGCGATGATGCAATCGGGCTTGAGATAGCTTTCCGATGACGGTGCAGGGCCTATACAAACTGCTTCGTCGGCATAACGAACATGCAAAGCATCCCGATCGGCCTGCGAATAAACGGCGATCGTTTGTAATCCCAACTCCTTGCAGGCACGAATCACTCTCAGAGCGATTTCGCCTCGATTCGCAATGAGAATTTTCTTCATGACTACGATGAGGGATCAATCAACAGGAGAGGCTGGTCATATTCAACTCCATCTCCATCTTCTGCCAAGATTGCAAGAACGATACCAGATGTATCCGCTTCCACCTCATTCATGACCTTCATCGCCTCAACAATACATACAATCTGCCCCTTTGTAACCGCATCACCAACTTGAACAAAAGGATCGGCATCGGGTGCAGGCTTTGCATAGAAGGTTCCCACCATTGGAGACAGAACTGGAGTTCCTTGATCGGCAGGTGCCTCCGATGGCACCGACGCTTCTGGTGTATCTGAGGTTGATTCCTGAGCTGGAACAGGGGGAGTTACGACCTGCGGAGATGATATCACTGAAACGGGAGGTTGTAATGGAGGCTGATTGAGAGGTTGAGGGTGTTTTCGAACGAGCACACGGACTCCGTCTGCTTCAATCTCTACTTCTGAAACATCTCCTTCAGATGCAAGAGAGATCAGCTTCTGAATCCGGTCAAAGTCGGCCTGAGACCATGTTTTAGAAAATAACTTGGGCACTACTAATTAGGGGTCTAATGAAAAGAAATATAGAAGATCAGGTGACACGGGTAATGTAATCTCCAGTATCTGTATTGACGCGAACGAGATCACCCTCCGAAATAAATAATGGAACGTTAATGGTTGCCCCACTCTCCAAAGTAGCAGGTTTGGTCGCCCCAGTGGCGGTGTCACCCCGAAGCCCAGGATCTGACTTGACAACCAGAAGCTCAACACTTTTGGGCAGTTCGGCCAGAAGGGGTTCTTCGGTCTCTGCATGAAATAGAATGTCAATGGATCCACCTTCCTTGAGAAACGCACGTTTCTCAATCTGATCAGTAGGTAAGGAAAACTGCTCATAATCCTCCATGTTCATAAAATGCAAACCCAGTGAGTCTTCATACAGAAACTGGTGTTCACGACGCTCAATTCGTGCACCCTGAACCTTTTCACCCGCCCGAAAGGTCTTGTCAACCACTCGTCCAGATCGGATATTTTTTAAGGTGGTTCGCACAAAAGCACCGCCTTTACCGGGCTTGACATGCTGAAATTTTACAATCTGCCACAACTCACCATCAATTTGCATGGTGAAGCCATTCCTGAAATTGGTCGTATCCGCCATCTGAATACAAATTACCTAAGTGCTCGTTGAAATACCAAAGATAAGACATGCGTGATCAATGAAAAGAGTAGCTCCTACCGATCCACTGCATTGCTCTGTAAAAATTGATCAAGATCAGAAACTCCAAGAGTTCCTTGATACTGAAAGGGTTCGCCATAGGTGCAACCGATTAAATGCCCATAGGTGCGTGCACGCGCATCCACCCATTCCAGAAATCCAGCACTGGAAATAAAGGTTTCCGGTTCTGTGCTGTTTGATTTATACGCTGGACTATGGAATTGAGACCCATAACATTGCAGTGCTCTGGTTCTTTGGCTCCACTCACTGGAAACATCCACCACAAAGGATGGATCAAAGAGTCCCACTTCGGCAAAATAAAGTACATGGTGCGGCCTCCATGGCGGTGCACCATTAGGATGCTTTAACTTTGGAAGCCCTGCATAAAAACACGCCTTCCGAACAAGATGATGCGTGGCCTCATGATCAGGGTGCCGACACTCGCTCGGATGGGTCATGACCGTCCGTGGGCACCATCGACGCAAGACTCCAATCAAGGGATGCAATCCATCGGAGGTGATATTGCCATCAGGCAATTGCAGGTTTTCTCGCACTGAAAGACCAAGAACCGTAGCGGCATTCGCAGCTTCCTGTGCACGAAGTTCTACGGTTCCTCTGCTCCCTAACTCCCCTTGAGTTAAATCCAGTACTCCAACCCGTAGCCCTTCATGAATTGACTTGATGATCGTCCCTCCCACCGTTAATTCGGCATCATCGGGATGGGCAGCAATCACAAGAAGATCTAACTGATCCGACATGATTTATCCAGAGACAAGGTTTAAGATGCGCCCTGGCACATAGATCTCTCTCTTCGGTGGTTTCCCCTCCAAAAAGCGTACGACATTGGGTTCATCCAGTGCAGACTCAATCACTTCTTTCTGATCCGCATCCATGGCTACGCGAATCGTTGCACGAACCCTTCCATTCACCTGTACGGGCAAGTCTACCATGTCCTCTTTCAGATGCTCTTGCTGAACGTCTGGCCACGACATATAAGCCAGGGATTCTTCATGTCCGATCCACTCCCATAATTCTTCACATAGATGAGGGGCAAAGGGAGACAGTAGCAAAAGAAAAGGCTCTACGATCTTGCGGGGCAACTCTTTCCACTTGAACGCTGCATTGGTAAACTCCATGAGGGAGGCGATAGCGGTGTTCATCCGCAGAGCCTCAATATCGCTGGTAACGCGATCAATACATTGATGGAGAAGACGCAGTTGAGTCCGATTGGGTTCCTGATCACTCAACGGCTGATCGGTGATCAATCGCCACACTCGATTCAGAAATCGAAAGGTGCCGTGGACTCCGCGGGTACTCCATGGCTTGACCTGCTCAAGCGGTCCCATGAACATCTCATACAATCGGAAAGCATCTGCACCATATTGCGTGATTATGTCGTCTGGATTGATGACATTGCCGCGGCTCTTGCTCATCTTGTGAGCCCGAACATCCAGTTGAATGTGGGGAGCATCTTTTAACACAAAGTTCTCTCCATCTTTGATTACCTGGTCCTGATGGATGAGTATGGCTTCAAGATGAACATCCGTCTCAATGTGCTTCCCAAGAGCTACATATTCAGAGCTGACCCATTGATTCGTTTCATGATTTTTCCATCCAGTATACTCCAGTTCACCAAGAATCATGCCCTGATGAACGAGTTTTGCAAACGGTTCTGGGGTGGACACGACACCTGCATCGTAGAGAACCATATGCCAAAAGCGGGCATAAAGGAGATGGAGAACGGCATGTTCGGCACCGCCAATATAGAGATCCACGGGCATCCAGTACTTTTCCAGTTCAGAATCTACAAGACATTCTGAATTATGAGGATCAATATAGCGCAAGAAATACCAGCAGGATCCAGCCCACTGAGGCATGGTGTTGGTTTCGCGGCGTGCAGCCTTACCTGAGTCAGGATTGGTGGTGATAATCCAGTCTTCAGCAAGCGCCAGAGGACCTTCAGGAGTTCCACTTGGCTTAAATTCTTCCAGTTCAGGGAGCGTAATGGGGAGAGCATTTTCGGGGAGAGAGCATACCTGCTCGTCTTCAAACACAACAGGAATGGGCTCTCCCCAGTACCGTTGCCGGGAAAACAGCCAGTCCCGCAGTTTATAGTTGACTTTTCGCGTTCCAACCCCGTCTTTCTCAAGCCATTCAATGATCTTTTCCTTGGCTTCAGAGATGGATAAACCGTTGAGAAAACCACTGTTGATGGCTGGACCATCTCCCGTATATGCAAACCCGGTAAAGTCCGCAGGGGGTTGAACGGTCCGTACGATGGGCAAATCATATTTCGCTGCAAATGCCCAGTCGCGTTCATCCTGGCCTGGAACCCCCATGATGGCTCCCGTACCATAGGACGACAGGACATAATCCGCAATCCAGATCGGAATCTCCCCCTGAGTGGCAGGGTTCATGACGAATGCACCGGTAAACACGCCCGTTTTGTTTTTCTGTAATTCCGTACGCTCCAAATCACTCTTGCGAGATGCAAGTAGCTGGTAATGGTGCACTTCGGGGAGCTGATCTTTCGTAGTGATCTGCTCAACTAGGGGGTGCTCAGGAGCTAAAACCATGTAGGTCGCACCAAAGATCGTATCGGGGCGTGTGGTATAGACCCGGATGAGTGGAGATTCAAGCCCCTTGACTGCAAAGTCAATCTCTGCACCCTGGCTGCGTCCGATCCAGTTCCGCTGCATTTCCTTGGTGCTCTGGGGCCAATCGGTATGATCCAGTCCTTCAAGCAGTCGCTCTGCATAGTGGGTAATCCGAAGAACCCACTGGCGTAGCATCCGCCGTTCACAGGGGTGCCCACCGATATCACTCTTGCCATCAACGACTTCTTCATTGGCAAGCGTGGTTCCAAGTTCTTCACACCACCATACGGGAACCTTAGCTTCATATGCGAGCCCTCTCTCCAGGAGTTTCAGGAAGATCCACTGGGTCCATTTAAAATAATTCGGGTCAGTGGTATCCACCTCGCGATCCCAGTCATAGGAGAACCCAAGGGACTGGAGTTGCTGGCGAAACCGATTGATGTTACGCTCAGTGGTGATCCTTGGATGGGTCCCGGTCCGTAAAGCATACTGCTCTGCAGGAAGTCCAAAGGCATCCCAACCAATGGGATGGAGCACATTAAACCCGCACATCCGTTTGTAGCGTGCTACAATATCAGTGGCGGTATACCCCTCTGGATGACCGACATGAAGCCCCGCACCGCTCGGATAGGGAAACATGTCCAAAACATAGTACTTGGGTTTGGTGGTATCCACATCCACTGGTGTTCGAAAAGTTTTCTTCGATTCCCAGTACGTCTGCCACTTTTTCTCGATCTCCCGAAACGGGTATGCTGCCATGGACATCAGTGCCTGAAGCACAGTTTGGGTTCAGTCAAGCCATAGATTGGCATATTAGCCAAAGGCCCCTTTTACTTTGGAAAAGAAGGATGTATTCATCTCCGAGTGATTGGATGAAAATGTAGGAGATTCCTTGAGTTGTTCTAGTAATTTTTTGTCAGAATCCGACAGGCTCGTTGGAGTCTTGATTCGGATTCGTATCAGTTGATCTCCTCTTCGGGAAGTACGAAGCTCCTGCAATCCTTTTCCCTGCATGCGCAGAATCTTGTCAGGCTGAGTACCTGGATCAATTTTGACCATTGCCCTTCCCGTCAATGTTGGTACTTCCATTTCTGTACCCAATGCTGCATCTGGAAAAGAGATCTCCAGATTATAGATCAGATCGCTCCCGCGCCGAATGAAATGCTCATGGGTTTTTTCTCGAATTTCTATTCTCAAATCCCCAGGAGGTCCACCACGGAGCCCGGCATGACCCTGATTGCGCAAGTTGATGACCATTTGATCCTCTACACCGGCAGGTACTTTAACCTTGATGGATGACTCGGTGTCAATGCGTCCAGTTCCTCTGCACTCAGGGCATTTTTCCTCAATGATTTTGCCCATACCCTGACACTGGGGGCACACGGTCACACTCACCATTTGTCCAAGTGGAGTGTTGCGAACATGACGTATTTCTCCAGATCCATTGCAGGCAGGACATACCTTGAGTGCACTCGGCCCCCCTTTGGCACCACTGCCTTCACATGCCATGCAGGTTGTCATCCGATACACTTTCACCCGCTTCTCGGTCCCCTCCGCAATTTCTTCAAGAGTGAGTTCCAGTTGATGGTGAATATCACCCCCTCGCTCCCCCTGATAACGACGTTGGCGGCGACCTCCACCGAAGAGATCATCAAACATTCCTCCTTGCGATCCACCAAAAATATCACTGAAGGCACTGAAAATATCATTCACACTATTAAAGCCTGGCTGTCCACCACCTGCGGCTCCCTTGAGCCCAGCTTCACCATATTGATCATAGATGTCACGCTTCTTTTGATCACTGAGCACTTCATAAGCGACCGCGGCCTCTTTAAATCGAGTCTCAGCAGCCTGATCATCGGGGTTACGGTCGGGGTGGTTCTCGAGAGCTTTCTTGCGATACGCTTTTTTGATTTCATCCGACGAGGCATTCCGACTGACCCCCAATACATCATAGTAGTCACTCATCACGACTCCGTCTCATCTGGTGCGGGTACACTGGAAACTGCGACAATCACTTTTGCATGGCGAAGCACCTGCTTACCTAAACGGTATCCTGACTGGCTTTCGTGGATCACATGCCCATTCTGAGCATCATCGGGGGTTGGTGCTTGTCCAACAGCTTCATGCAGCTCTTCATCAAATTCTTTACCTACGGATTGAATTCTCTCCAATCCCAACTTCTCAAGCTCTGCATTAAAATTCTGATTGACGAGGGATACCCCCGATTTTAAGGATGTAAAGGCCACATCTTCCGAATCAGTCTGCTCCGCAGCATCCAACGATCGTTCCAGATCATCTAGAATAGGCAATAGATTCCGTATCACCCCAGACTTGGCTCGCACAGACCATTCTATCCGTTGATTCTCCATGCGTCGCCGATAGTTGGCAAATTCCGCAGAGAGGCGAAGGCGCAGGTCTTTTTCATTGGCCAACTCTTCTGAACATTGGGCAAGCGGATCTGGTGGATCCTCAGAAATGGACTCATTCACAGAATCGCTTTCACTTGGAGTCTCATGGTCGGATCCCTCATCGGGGTCCAATGTCTCAATGGACTCATCTATTTCCTCGGTAAATTCTTTAACCATTCGGGTGATTATGTTGTCTTGAACTTGTGATAGCCGTACGATTGAGTAAGGTAGCCATGGTCTCAACCAAAGAGATGGCACGTCCGTAATCCATTCGGATAGGACCAAGAAGTCCAACGGTTCCTGAACTCTCTCCAATCGTATATCGGGCCGTCACGATGGAATAGGGACTCACGGATTCATCCTGAATTTCGCTACCGATCCCAACAGAGACCCATCGATTGGGATCCAACTGACTGCCGGGTGCCTGCTCAAAAAGTTGAACAACGAATCCTTCATCCTCAATCAGGTCAATCAGTTGACGCATCTCACTGGTCCTCTGAAATTCTGGCTGGGAAAGAAGTGCTCCCGTTCCTGAATGGGACAGTCGGCCTTCATTGGAATCGCCGAATACTACCGCCGACTCGTTGAGAATCAACTGCACGATACCGGTAGGATCGTCATCAAGATCCCGGATGCGTTCAGCATATTCTTGCCGAATTTCTTCAAGGGACAGTCCTGCTAAGCGTTCATTTAAGATGGAGACGATACGATCGAGATCTTGCCGACGAACTTCCATATTGGTTTCGTAGATAATGGTTTTGACCAGCTGGCTCTTGACGCTGATCACGATCATGATCTTCGATTCCGACAGCGAAACCACATCCAGCCTTTCCAGGATCCCCGTAGAAATGTTGGGACTCAGGACTACAGCCAAGAGGTTGGACATACGAGCCAGTAAACGAGATGTCTCTCTAAATAGACTATCTGCATCCCCCATCAGGCGGTCTAATCGTCCTTTCAGGAGTCTACGCTCAGGTGCCGATAACTCTGGTGTCTCCATGAGCTCATTGACAAATGCTCTGTAGCCCAGCTCCGTAGGCATGCGACCGGCGGATCGATGGAGATGTCGGAGATAACCAAGTTCTTCCAGATCACAAAGGGTATTGCGTACTGTGGCAGCACTGAGGCCCAGAGAAGACTTTCGGGCAAGTTTTCGTGAACCGACGGGGCCAGCCGTATTGATAAAGTTATGCACGACTAACCGCAGGATCGCACGCTCACGATCCGTCAATGCGGGGGAGATTGGCTTCTGATATGTAGGCTCAACTCGCTTCATCGCTGAAAACCTGTGCAAATTGTTTGCCAAGTTAAAAATTGGGGATCTTGCTGAGAATGTCGGTCATTTTGTCGCATTGATGGTATAAACCCGTTTTAAGTTGGTCTGGTTTCATCTTGAAAGAAACCAGATGCTCATCCCTACGTACTTAATAGATCACTCTTTCACTATTCATGCGCTTCTTTTCAACCCTCTTAGCCAGTGTACTGGGCTCATTTATTGCATTCGGACTTCTCTTTGTTGTTGGTGGCATGATCATGGCAGGACTCATTGCCTCCACCGTTTCCACCAGTGATCCATCCATCGCTTCTGAGTCCGTACTGGTATTAAGCCTTTCGGGCCCCATAAATGAGCTTGGAACTTCGGATCCGTTATATGAACTCTTGGATGTCCCTCAGCCACAGGGGCTGAATCAGATTCAGAGTGCTCTTGAGCATGCTGCAACCGATGATCGTATTGAAGCTGTCTGGCTCAAGCCACAGGGGATCATCACGGGATGGGCGACCCTCGTGGAAATCAGAGAGTCTCTTCTTGAGTTCAAAAAAAGTGGGAAACCACTCATTGCATCCACATCTGGAGATCTTGCCATGCGTGAGCCCGATTACTTCCTGGCCACTGCCGCTGACAGTGTCTACGGGCCGCCTAGGGCATTTTTTGAGTTTAACGGTTTCTATTTGGGCGTAAACTTCTACAAAGGGTTACTGGATAAACTGAATATTGAGCCGACGGTGTTACGGGTTGGCACCTACAAAGGGGGTATTGAACCCTACACGCGTGAGGATTTGTCGGATGAGAACCGTGCACAATTAAAGGTGATCGTTGATCAGTGGAATGATTTAATGACCAGTACGGTTGCTGACGCACGCAACCTAACTCAAGAGGAGGTTCAGCAGTTGATGCAATCCGGGACCTTATTCACGACAGAGGATGCTCTACAATACGGCTTGCTTGATGGATTATTACAGAGTGAACATGTGGATCGACTCATCGCGAAGTGGATTGACTCGGACGAGGACCTCAACACCGTAAGCCTTGCTCACTACTACCCGTCTACTACTGGCGGACCATCTGACTCTGATGGAACGATCGGAATCATGAATGCCAGTGGTGTCATCATCAGTGGTAGCAGCAATGAACTCAATGGATATTTGGGAGCTTCCAGTTTTCAGAAATCCATGGAAAAATTTCGGGAGGATGATCGCGTCAAAGCCGTTGTGTTACGAATTGATTCGCCCGGCGGAAGTGCGACTGCCAGTGAGGCCATGTGGCAATCCGTTCGTGAAACCTCTGATGTCAAGCCCGTGATTGTCTCTATGGGAGATCTCGCGGCTTCAGGTGGTTACTGGCTTGCAACTGCGGGGGATACCATTGTCGCCTCCCACCATACCTTGACGGGCTCTATTGGAGTCTATGGGATGCATTTTAGTCTTGGCCAGATGCTAGAGACCAAGTTGGGCATTACCTCTGACCATGTTACCACCAGTGATTATGCCGACATGCTTTCTGGCATGCGCCCACTTCGTCCTGCTGAGCGAGCAATGTTTGAACGCTCTTTGAGTGAGACCTACGATAAATTCCTTGAGCGTGTATCGGAAAATCGCATGATGACCACTGATGCGGTTCATGCCGTTGCTCAGGGGCGAGTCTGGACGGGCAGTGATGCCTTGGAGGCAGGCCTTGTTGACGAACTTGGAAACCTTGATGATGCCATTCGGATCGCGGCCCATAAGGCTGGCCTTGAAGATGGAAGGTATCGAGTTAAACGACTACCCCAACCCGAAACGCTGGTGGATCAGTATTTGGATTTGCTACTCACTCGTATACGCACCACCTTTGAATCACCTGTTGAAACCATGATCCGCAAAGAAGCTCGCCTTGTTGACGAAGCGATTCAGCTGCAGGGAATCCCGATTGCTCGGATGCCTTTGGAGGTGAAAACCGCTCACTGATCACGAATCACGAAAACGTAGAAATCATCAGTGGTCAATTGTCCAAGTCATGGAGGGATGTGCTTCACGATTTATCTGCACTCCATTAGCATCAATTCTTTTGCAGGATGATTCTATTGAGCATCTTTGAATTGTCCCACATCATCCATTCGGTGTGTAGGCTTAGATGGCATCACAATACCCTTTTGATCACCTTGATCCAAACCCTTGTTTCCAGTGAAGCATGCGATTGTATTGAGGGCCTATCGTCCTGACTGTATTTCTGACTAGTGAATCCAACTCTCTACGACTTGCACCTTTGAGTACTTCTTCGCGGAGTAGATCAATCAAGTCGTAAAATGGAGTACGTTTCAGAGAATGAATCACGAAGATCCTAATGCCCCATGAACTGATGATTAGGTATTAATCATTGGCATTGAATTCCAATGAGGTACATTTATCCTTGGAACGATTGTGATTCGTTTTCTGGAAATTGGTGGACTTGCTGATACTGAATCAAAGCAGTATCACCAATAATTTTTTCAACGGTAACGAGCATTTTCACATTACTGGTGTCCATCAGTCGGAGTGTTTCTCCGAATGAGAAATAGACAGGTTGCTGTTGCCCTTCCTCAACGGAAATATTCGTGGCATACATGGATAGACGGTCATAGAAATCTCGCATTGGATTGATTTGCCCATGCAGTCCAGGAATCACCCCAAACCCACCTTTAATGATGAGCCCTCCACCAGCTTTAAGTGGATTCAATTCTATCGTGAGATTCTGCTCAATTGGAATCCATTGTTTCTCCAAATGAGCACTATAGCCCATCTTCGCTACAAAAACGGTGAGTGGAAGATGCATGGCATACAGGTGAAAAAGAGCACTTCCAGACTCATCCGTAGCATCCTGATGCCAAGATTTGTTTGGAAATAGGATCATTACATCGGCTCCATTAATAGGATTTCCGCAGGAGCTTACGGTAATGGTTACATCCGAAGGTGTATAGTCTACTTTGGCAGCTGGTATGGTCAACACCAAATTACACTGATCTATGAGTTGATAGTCGGGTTTTAATCCAGAGGTAGACAGTGTCTCATCAAGAATGAGTGGTACACCATCTCCCCGTCTTTCCATCATATAGCGTCGGTGGCGAGAGCCTGGAATTTCACCAACTTGAAGACGCCCAAATATGGAGGCGAGTGTTTCATTACGCGTGGACTGTTTTGAATTCATACTTTCAATGGTCAGCCCGTTGGGCAAATGCCCTGGAGAGTCAATTTCTAGACGATCTTCAAACATCGACAGTCTTATTCTCATGGAGGACATGGAGTAGTCACGATGAACAACGGCATTCACAATAGACTCAAAGAGGGCAACTTCACTGTACTGTGGAATATTCTCGCGTGCTGGTGTTTTGCGGGCTACTACCCGCATGTTGCGGACAACGAATTTTACGGCATCTGATATCTGTTGCTGTAGTGGTCCCGAAATCTCTTGTGAATCAAGCTGCTTGGATGTACGATCCTTCCCGTGGTACATGGTAGCCATAATCATCGCATGCGGGAGCCATTGTTGTGGAAGGTTGGTGCATAAAAGAATCCCAGCAACTGTTGCACGAAATACACCACCATCATCGGTTAGGAGTCCAATCTTGGATAGAGCAATGATAGGAGACCCTTTTGATTGACTGCTAATGAGCGGTGCCCACAGTCGTTTTTCAAGGGTTTCGAACCCAGTGTTCTCCACGACCTGTTGATCTAACCATAAAAAACGACTCTGAGCATGCTTTTGTGCTAATCTGAGTCGTTCGTTACCCGTGAGTCTCCGTTTACTTCCCCCAACCCGAATATATGCCCGGCCTGAACGCGCATGAACAGAAACTCCCTTCCTAATCTCCACAAGAACAAATGTCTTATCATCAATGGACCGATGAACAACATTGATACGTAGTGGTGGATCAACTGAATGACTACTGATCTCAACCAGCATTTGATTGAGTGCTACCATCTGCTGTCTTGACATTCCTTGGATCTGCCCATCATCAGTAACCCCACACATGAGAAATCCACCTTCAGCATTGGCAAAAGCAATCAACTCATCTGCCAGATCGTTCCTGCGAGGGCTCACTGGTTGATCACCTTTGAATTCAATTTGTTTGAATTCCCAGTAACTATCCTCACCAAAGCTTATTCGCTGGCGAATCTCATCATCATGAATGTCCAAGAGATTTTTCGGCATGATGTGTGTGCTTGTATCTACGAAAGTTACACAAATTTGTAATATATTCATGTTTTTGTGTGTCAATGGTTTTTTCGGAAAAATCCACTCGCTGAGAAATTCATTATTTTATAGATTGATGTGCTAATCTTCTATCCCTATATTTCTTGATTGTAAATCATATCCCACATCGTGTATTCTTACATGAATTTTTTTGGTCATATTGGATCTTAGATTATCGCTACTGGTTTCTACCAGATCTTGATCCGTGTTCTCGTAGATCATTCATTACTAATTTTCTTTCTTTGTGAAACCACGCAGAAGAATCACTTCTCGCAAAAGGCACTTACATAAAAAATATCATTTTCCGTGTATTTTGGGGCAGTGTGGTATGACAGCATTCGTTATGCAAGAATAAACCACTGAGGATGCTGATCCGTATGCCACCAGATCTGAGGAACTCATTGATCTGCAGGCTCCTCCTTTTCGGAACGTATTTGACGCACTTTCTATTTTTACGAGTGAATCTATCAAGTACATCTTCCCTGACACCACACCAAAAAAAATACCCGATGGATATAGAAATGGCAAGTGAAATCGTGACCACATCCATTGAAAAAAAAAATGGAAGAACCAATTATTTTAACTATGCTGTTAGTATATTCATCGAAAATCATGCACCTAATTTATACAAGGAATGGATTGATATCATCAAAAATCAGCATCCTGATGACCCAGTTCCCAATCTTGACAACTGTAAATATTTGAATGAAATACCGGAAATCATTGCATTTTGCGTTGAAGATGTCAACATTGCAATCAAAGAGTATAAGCAATGGAGACAAAACGGCGGGCAAATTGTGAGATATTCATTCAACTAGGCATTGAGTGTTTTCAGGGTCAATTCGGGTTGGCCCTTACTACATGAGTATATATGGTGCACCTGAAACCTCTTTCTGGAAAGTGCTCCGAAACTCTTGTTAATTCGGGCTGTTTACTCATTGAGATAAAATTTCTCTTCTAATGAAAAGTCTCTATCATATGACTTCCAATTCTAAAATCCTCACATGGGTAGTCTGCCTTAGCTTCCTTGCATCCTGCACTGGTGAACATCAAGAACACCAAGAAACAGCAAGAAAGCAATATGAACTCCATGAGGTCCTACGGTTGGGAGATGAAGCACAAGGCGACACAGTCCTCTTTGGATCGGTTACGCGTCTTGCAGTCAATCAAATGGGTAACATCTTCGTGGCAGAACAAAGACCGTGGATACTGCATGCATTTGGAGCAGATGGGGCCTACCTTACAGCTATTGGCGGGACTGGGCAAGGTCCAGGAGAATATCAGTATGGTTTTGGCGGGCCAGTGATTGGGCCTGCCGATTCAGTGTATCTATGGTGTGCATGGCCGCATACTAGAATTCAAATTTATGATCCCGAAGAGTATCACTATGTGCGAAGCGTTGATGTAACTATTGAAGAGGAAGATCAAAGGAATTTTTCACCATTTATTGGTGCCGTTGATGATGGATGGATTATGGGTATTGGGCTACATCCTATCATGACCGATGACAACGACTTCACTGTCTTGAATGAAGATACCGACCGTGAACTCATCCAGATCCATCAAGATGGAAGCTTTGGTCCTCAGCAGTATGGGACTATCATGAATGATGAAGACATTTATCATATTTACGAGGACACGGGAGGATTTACTTGGGGAGATGTTCCCTTTGGGCGGTCCACACTCTGGACATATGGGCCAGATGGCATGCTGTATTACGGTTGGAACGATACCATTGAGATCAACGCTGTAGATGTGGATCACGCCTCTCGGCATGTGATCAATTACGATGTTGAGTCGGTCCCTATAACGGATGCTGAAATGGCCGTTGCAACGGAAACCGATCAACCGATATGGGAAGAATTGTATGCTGCTCATTCCTACCATGAGACCAAGCCAGCATTTCAGGCCCTAGCGGCAGATGAATCCAGTCGTGTATGGATCAAATTGAGTTCGCATGAAGGTGCGATAGAAGCCGAATGGATCATTCTTGACAAGGATTCTCAATTAGTGGGTCAATTCGAACTACCACAAACGGTCCATCTTGAAGTGATACAAGGCGGCTATGCCTATGGTATAGAGCATGAAGAGGGCTCGGCTCCAATGGTTGTCGTTTATGAGATTCAAGAGTCAGAAGCAAGGCCACAAGAATCATGAATATATAGCCTCAGCTTGACTGAAGGTTGTGATGAAGCACTGGACCGTTGTTAAAGGAGAATTGCTATGTGAAGCAACCTCACTGAACATTTCCAACACTCCACTTTATAGAATTTCAACACCGTATTTACACTACGGTGATACAATCGCCGAAGGTTTTTCGAAGTATCCAATTATCACCAGAATCAAGTCCATCTGCTGAAAGAATTAATTGGTGATCGCTGTAATGATCAACGAAATTATTGACTGTTTCTTCTTTCAAATCAAGATCTAGACAAAGTAATGTGTCTTTATCATTGCCAGTTAATTGATAGACCGAATTTTCAACAAAATCCTCATCCAGTTTATGTAGAGTATAAAACAATCCATAGCCATTTTTCAGCGAAATTTCAGTGATGACATTCAGGAACTCATCGTCATTGAAAAGTCTCGCCTGACTTAAAGATTCAAGGTACTTCTTAAAATCACTTCTATTTTCCTGTGGAGATTTGGACGGATTCGGCTTGAACTTGTTTTCAGGAAAATAACTCTCGGTCAAATGATAGACTCGGAATCCAACATCAAGAAAAATCGAAGCATGTTCCAGAAAGTTTTCTCCGACCTTTTTTAAGCGATCAATACATAAATTTGAAACTGTCTTATACCCTGCTTTGAAGGCACCATGACTACCGTTGATGGTTTCTGGAATTTGAATCAAGATAAATCGAATATCTTTATGATATTCGGAGTTCATCTCCATAATTGCATGTCCAGTCGTACCAGAACCCGCAAAAAAATCCATCACGATATCACCATGATCGAGAAATCCCATCATGAGCCTTTTGGCCACTTCAACTGGCTTGGGATGATCAAAGTGAATTCCCATCTTTTTGAGTTTGGCCTCATCGCTTGACCCGTAGTACAACAAGGACGCAAGATTCTCAGTCATGTTCTCCTCAAGAAGATACTTACGACGAGGCTGAGTAGTCTCATCCTCCCCAAATACAATTTGATCCCGATCCAACAGTTTCTTCATGGTTTGAGGTGGATTCCTCCAACCCTTAGACGGGACAGGACAGGGCTTACCAACTAATGGGTGAGTCAAGGGAATTAAGTAATCCCTGGGAGCAGGCTGACTATTGGGCCATGCCATTGACACTTCTCTGTACACCTTACCTTGATCATCAATAAACTTATAAGCCGCTTCACCCCCAGAGATACTCTGACCTTGATCTTTCAACCATTTTTGATAATCATGATTCGCATCCTCAAGTGTATATATTTCTTGATGTTCTTCTGTTTCTTCAATCCCAAGTATAGCCAAAGCCTCTTCCATCCGAGGTCTGGTGATTTTTTTTCCAACCATAGAAAAATAATGGGAGGCTTTTTTCAACATCATAACTGCATTTCTCTTGGGAACGGTTAACTGATTCTGTTCTCTAAATTGCATAATATTTTTGGCAAAAATCAAAACGGACTCGTGTTGATAGGACACTTTTCCACTATCCCCTTTAGGATTTCTTTTGTCCCAAATGATTTCTCCAAGAAAGTTAGTATCTCCAAATACTTCCTCTAGCAACATTCTCAACCGATGTCCCTCATTTTCATCAATATGAATAATGATTGCTCCATCTTGACGCAAGAGATTTCTTGCGGCATAGAGACGTGATTGCATCATATTCAACCATTTAGAATGTCTCCTGCCATTGGTTTCCGTTAATGCAACTAGTTTGACTCCTTCCTTGACCGTTCCAGTTTTCTGCCAATATGCTTTCTTTTCCTCAACAAAATTATCTTGATAAATAAAATCAGTACCGGTGTTGTACGGAGGATCAATATAGATACACTTGACCTGTTCGAAATATGTGGTCTGAAGGAGTTTCATTACCTCAAGATTATCCCCTTCAACGAAAAGATTTTTAGTTTTCTCAAAGTTTACACTACGTTGTTCATCTGCCACAAGTGTGCTTAGACTTGATGTAAATGAACGGTACTTTGATTCTTGCTTACCTACCCATTCAAAGCGAAATTTTTCCATTCGGATGGTTTGATCTGATGGAAAAAGACTCCGTAATTGAGTTTCATCCAACTGTCCTTCGCTATCAAATAGATCAGGCATAATCCGATAGAGTTCAGACAAACGCTTCTCGTTCATATCTGGACTCTTAATTTTGACTTTTGGTAGTTCAATCTTTGTCATGATTGTAGGTTAAAGGTCAAAAAAAGTCTCACCGACAGCTTCAATGGCTTTTTGATCAAATGTTGTGGTATTATTGATGGGTGCTAAATATCCTTCCATCCCTAATGCTTCAAAGTGTTTTAGCGCAAACTGAATTTTCAAGCGCTCTTCAGACTTGAGATTGTTCAGATCACCAGTTCCCTTGGTTTCTATTACAAAGTAATACTTGGCTTTGTCTTCTGGATGGTGAAGGTCTCGTTTTTCCATAACTAACGCAAAATCTGGAGTATAGTTGCCGATGGGTGTTGGAACTTTATACGATTTTGGAAGCTTGAAAAACAATAGAACCGTAGAATGACTATCAAATGTGATGGTCATATTTTTTTCTATGGCTGAGTCATGGATCACATAATCATATAGCCCACGATTTGGGGTTGGTGTAAGATCGCGTTTGGTTTCTTCCTCAATTTCAAACAAATCACTGAGTGATAAAATTTTCCCAGTCTCTTCATAACGCACTAGTCGGACCATCTCGTTATTGAGAATGGTACGGAAAATACTGACAGCCTCTACAATAAATTGCATAGGATTATGGAGAAGCATTGAAATCTGCTCATCGGGCAACTGGCTCAGAATTTTTATGATTGATCTCTTGCAAACCAGTGTATTCCGAGATATTTCTTCAATAAAATTCATGGAAGGATATTGAGACTTGATCTCTACATCCGAAGTACCGAGGTGTGTATCATCAATCACATCATTACTCATTTTTGACCAGCTGTGTAACGAGATATTAATTTCATTTTTGGAAATCACTAGATTCGATAGTGCTTGAACACTCTTTTCAATCAGTGTTGGCTCATGCAAGTAAACCCTGTATTTTGTCTGTCTGGAAATACGATCCCACAGTTGTACAAAGTGTTGAGACTTCATACGATTCTCTACTCGTTTGATCTTGACTGGAGTCCTGTTATCATCTTGAATCGTAGGCGTTTGAACGCTCTTACCAAATTCCTCTTGTAACTCTGTCTGGTAATTTTGAACAAATGCTCGATAACTTTCATTGGGAACCACAGTTAATCGATTCACCTCTTTGCCATCTGGTGTTTCTTCTGAATCACGGTATCGCTTGCCATTTTGATCAATACACAAACGAAGTCCACGTCCAATCTCCTGGCGCTTCTTCACCTGACTGATGCTTTCATTGAGCGTACAGATCGTAAATACATTCGGGTTATCCCATCCAACCCCTAAAGCTGAATGCGAAAAAATAAATTCAAGCGGATCATCAAAAGAAAGTAATTGCATTTTTTCTCTTAAAATACGATCATAAACTGCTTTGCTTCCCTCACCTTCCATGGATCTCTTGTGATCAGTAAATTCTCCCTTCGCCGTCTTCGCAAAATACCCCCCATGAACATCTTCAATATTGGAGGATGCTTTTCCATAAAATAGTAGATACTGTTGCGTATACTCCTCAATAAACAGACGTAGAATCAGACCATCACTTTCAATGTAGTTCGCAACACGATCAATGAAAAACAATGCAATTGGTTTGATTTTTAGCGGAATGAGTTGCTGCTTTCGCTGAAAATGATTCTGTATCGTATAGCGAATTTGCTGTCGGAAAATTTCTTCTTTATCGGCTCCAAGAGTATCTCCCTCATGAATCTGTTTTCCATTGTGAAACCTAACAAAACCATCACCACCAAAGATATCCGTAGTCCCTATATTCTCGACAGTCCAACCATTATAGATTGGATTGTTGGTTTTTTTTGCCAAATTATCAAGCCTTCTTAATGTCACTGGTTTTTCTTTAATCTCTCCACTTTTTAACCGTACATTAAGCATTATGGTGGCTGTGGGTGCTCCGCTACTGAGGTTTACTCTTCGAAACTTCATGGCTACATTGCTCTGAGTATTCTTCTCATAGATAGATAACACAGATATTTTCTTGACGAGTCCACTATTGTAGGCTTCATAGGGAGTTAAGCGGTTGATGATATTCTTGGGGTTACGGTGTGTAGCTGAATATCTCAATTTGAAAAGTGGATTGAAGCCTGCTAGCCGTTTCTGCATATTCGGAGTATCCATACCTTCCTGAGGCTCATCCATAATGATTGCCGGTTGTACTCGTTGGAGTTGTTCAAGGAGATTTCCGCTGTCACGATCTTCAGCATTGATGATTTTACTATCACTGTCAAAAGCCTGTTTGTTCATCACCATGATGGATAGATGATTCGTTGAACAAAAACTTTTCACATCTGCCAAGTGCTTACTTTTGTATTCAACAACAAACGGCTGTACACCATAGATCTCCCAGAAATGCTGTCGAGTGTCACGTATTGTGGAGAGAACACCCTCACGAACGGCCACACTTGGAACAACAATCATGAATTTGTGCAAGCCATATTCTTTGTAAAGCTGGAAGATTGTTCGAAGGTACACATAGGTTTTCCCCGTACCCGTTTCCATCTCAATGGTGAAATCCGGTTCATCTGTTGGAGCAAAATCTCCAATTCCGTGCTCTAATGCAAGTGTTGCTACATTTTCATGAATCGTCTGTGCATCTACATGTAATACATTACTGGATACATCCCCTGACCACATCTTATCTTCAGATGGAATGTAATGTGCACCCTCAAAAACACGGATAACCGCATTGATTGCAGCGATCTGATGTTTAAGATTTGGCTCAAAATGAATGGGCATGGCTCTGGGGTTTCCAGTAATATACAATCTTTTTTTCGTTTTAGACTTTCGATCACAACATTCAACTTGAAAGCCACAAGTCTGACTGTTCTTCTATTGTAATCATACAACTTTATATTGCCTAAACGTACACTATCCTTATTCTAACGACGACCGGTATGAACACCAAATCAAGCATTCAACGGTCGTCTCATTTACTCAACCGCCATTATCCATCAGTGATCGCAGTTCCAAGGTTTGGCAGTCATGCCACCCCATCTCATTAGATGAGAATTCCCTGCTTTTTCAAACGTCACACCGTCCTGTCAAAGGGACAGGATGCCTCCTTGCATCAGACACATCTCGCCCCCTTGAATTATTTGACACTCATAAAGTGCCCAACATAGACCGAAGAGGACCTGTCATCCAAA
>JAPOUL010000046.1 GCA_026708685.1 Bacteroidota bacterium | reverse complement strand
GGCAAGAACGCCCACGTGGTGCGCAAGTACTTCGGCCACGACCACATCCCCCGGCGCTTCGCCGCCCTGGTGGACGCGTTCGCCCGGCAACGCCTGTCGCCCTTCCTGAACTACCACCGGCCCTGCCTGTTCCCGGTCGAGCGCCGCGACGCCAGGGGCAGGATCAAGCGGACGTATCCGCGCAGCCGCATCGCCACACCGTACGAGGCGCTGAAACGGATCCCCGGCGCCGAAGACTGCCTCAAGCCCGGCATCACCTTCGAGCAACTCGACCGGATCGCCAACGCCCAGTCCGACCTGGCGGCCGCCACGCGGCTCAACACGGAACAGCGCGAACTGTTCCGCGTCGTCTTCGATACTCCCGGCGCCGCGTGAACGTCCATCCCGGAACGAGAAGCGAAAGCGGCGCGGCCGGCTCTCCGGCGGGCGCTCCACTCCGGTCGCCCGCGGCTCCCTCCGTTCCGCGCCCGCCGGAGAGCCAAACCGGAAAACAACCCAAGCCGTGCTTGAAAGCCGAACAGCCGATTGGCAACATCCACCCCAACACCGAACGAAACCCGTCCACTCAACCCGCCTGGGTCGAGCCTTCGTTCACCATCACTTTCTTATTGGAAAACGCTTCTTCGCCTTCGCCGATGATTGGCCGCGCGGTTTTGGGCAGCTGTGCAGGGCATCAAGTGTCAACACTCGGCCCGCGGCATCGAATTCCCGGATCCAGGCGTCGGGCACCGGCGATTTCTCTACCCGCCTCACACCCGGTGCGAATGTGTCCGTGAAGTGGCTTGGCCGTCCATAACCATAACTCCAGCAATCAGCCGAGAATTCAGCCAAGTATGTGGGACGTGCAAAGAAGGCGGCGAAGCCGAGATCGATCCTCATCGCCGATCACGGTGAACTAGCATATATGCTGCTGAGCATCAAGGGTGGCCAGTACCTAGCCAGCCAACGGCGGAGTCTTGCGGGCGGGCTGTCAAAACCGAGCTCGGGCGACATCGAATTCGATCTTCCCCACCAAGAACGAGACTAGGAAATATCGACGAGATTTATCCTCGTGCTTATGCTTGATTCGCCCATAGCTTCCTGATAGTTTTTTGCACTACTGGAGACCATCGGCGTTGTCACGAGATTCAGCACCATCCGGCCATTCATTCGCAAGCATGGATCTAACGACATGAGAAACTATTACGCCCGGTTCAGAGTCGCCGGAACCAATACACCCCAACTTGAATGCGTCAAGGCAGGAAGTGTGAGCGAAACAAAGAAGTTGATTGCCGCAAAGTATGGCAACGAGGTCCGGTACATGAATGACCCAGTATCCGAGACAGCGGGAAAACCACCACGTTGGTACAAATGAAAGGACAATCAAGATGAATGAAGATAACTTGATGTTTGGGTTAAAAGATCAACCGATTGAAGACAAGGCGCAGGAAGCCCTTGGCCTTGTTGATTATGCAGAGGTTTTGACGGAATTTATTAAATATTGCGACACACCCATGACCATAGCACTTCAAGGTGATTGGGGTTCCGGGAAAACCAGCCTGATGTCGATTATTAGGAAAGAATTGGCCGAAAACTCTGATACTGTGGATTCCTTCAAAACAGTCTGGTTCAACACTTGGCAATACTCCCAGTTCAATATGGGAGAGACATTGGCTTTATCCATGATATCCAAAATAACCGACGCTATTGCGCCTGGTGACGTTGGCGGAAAAATGCAGACTCTGAAGAAAGGACTTTTCCAAGTGACCAAAGCTGCTGTGGTTGGTGGAGCGAGCGTGTTGGGGCAAGGCGACGCAGCCAAAGAAGGTTGGGAAGAATTTGAAAGCAAACAAAAGGAAACAGATCCATCAATAGCTTTGGAGAAAGTCAAAGATACTCTCAAGGATATTGTTAAAGAACAAACCCAAAAAGGCATCAGTAGAATAGTTGTATTCATTGATGACTTAGACCGATTAGTACCAGTGAAAGCAGTGGAACTCCTTGAGGCGATGAAAATTCTGCTGGATGTTGACAACTGTGTGTACGTGATTGCTTGCGATTATAGTGTTGTGGTGACAGGCCTGAAAGCAAAATTTGGAATGACAGAAGGAGAATTGAAAGGAAAAAGCTTTTTTGACAAGATAATTCAAGTTCCTTTTCGAATGCCAATAAAGCGCTATCAGGTTGACAACTACATTAAGCAGTTGCTTGAAAAAATCAGATTGGATTTTAATCCTGAAGATGACATTGCAATCTACAGAGATCTTGTAAAGTATTCAGTCGGTTTCAATCCAAGAACAATGAAAAGGTTGCTGAATACATTACAACTCCTTACAGTTCTTGGCGAGAAAAGCGATAAGAAGATGGGGATTTCAGATAAGCAGATTCAAGAAAAACGTAGACATTCTTGTCGAGTAACTTTTGGAATTTTGTGCATGCAGGAGAGTTATCAATCCATTTTTGATTATATCGTAGAGGGCGCATCCGCTGATTGCTTTGAAAAAATTAGAGAAGGCATTGAATCTGAAAAAGATAAAGAGTTTGACAATATCCGAAAAGCTATTGGTGAAGACAGGATCGAGGATGCTGCCGAATTTTGTAAAGTTTTTGTTGATGCATTGCAATTGGATGAAGATGGTGATTTATCTGAGCAAGAAATATCACATTTAAACAAGATGCTATCATATTCATCGTTGGTTAGCACAGGTCAAACCGCAAAAGAAATCGATTTGAAAAGCTTTGATTTGAATCTCAGGAGAAGGTTGCATCAAAGATACTATGAATTCGAAAAGCATAAAATTGGTCGTGAGCAAGCATATGATCAATTTAGAAAAGGCCGCGGGGTAGTCTATTTTAAGTTGCCGATTAGTCCTTGGACTGCTTTTCAAATGTATCAAACAGGAAGTGATTTTGTAATGTCTTTGCGGTCGAGCTGTCCTCTAATCGCTGGCGAGATTACTCAAAGGTTGACCGAAAAATTCTCTTGGAACATCGCTGATAAAGATGAAAGCAACCCAGATCGAATTGACTATATTTTGATCAGAGTGCCTATTCAATCAATTGGAGATGGGCATAAAACATACATGAAATCTGTTTTTTCGAATTTTGATGATATAGCGAAAGAAAAGGATTATCTGTATAAGTTATGCAGGGAGATAACTGAAAGATTAGAGCAGAAGAAAGAGTTGACTACGAATGGCAAGTGAAGTGATGAGAGTATCTATCTATCTATAAGAGGATTCATATCGGCGATCCTTGCGAATGTGGACTATTCGGTGCCAATGATTGTATGGGCAGTAAGCGCCAAAATTTTCTGAAATACGATGCCATGATTGGTGTTGCAGGATCAAGACCTGATAAAGGATCGGAAGAAATCGCTGGGCGACTCACTTGGGTTGGAATCGGCCCGAAAAAACTGGATACATTCAAGCGCGGACCGATACTCTCATTTGATAGATTTAATCTCTTGAATGGGGATGGGCCCTGCCTTTCGCAAGCTGCTCCAGATTTTTGGAATTGGATGGAGAAAGGATTAAGGAGAGCATTTAGAGATTCAAATAATTTGCCATTCTCAATTCGTAGCGAAATACTGGCACTGGTGGATAGATATGGAATAAACTCACCATCTCGATTTGAGATAGGAGAATGCAATGAAGAGTCAGGTAGATGCGGTTATGCCAATCGAAAGATCGGAACCAGCTCCAGCCAAAATTCAGCTCTTCAATCTTCTCTTGGCAAACGATCATGCAAGTAATCCTGCTAAGAATAGGAATTGATATGGGATCGGGTGGTATGCACGGACCGCTTTTTCGGGATGATTCTTTCGAGTATCTCCCGATTCCAGATAACTTTGGGGACGGAAAAACAGGTGTTGATGAGCGCACTTATGGAAACACCATTTCCCGACGAGGCGATCCGCTGATTTCGTACTTCCCGGAACGCCGCCGTGCGAAAATGTGCGACAAGCCCATGCATTTTGACCCGGAGTTTGAAACATTCACTTACGGCGACCCAGTTCGGCGCGGGCCCAAAAGGTCGCTAGCGAAACTTGCGGAAGGCGATATGCTGGTATTCTATGCAGGACTTAAAGGCTTCGACTTCGACAGCGCGGCGGCATTGCATATAATCGGCTACTTTGAGGTCACCGCAGCGGGATTCGCCAACGAATTCAGCCGCGACGAGCTGAACCATCTATTCGCGAACAACTTTCATGTCAGGCATCCAGCCGTCTTCGAGGAACAAAAGGATCGGTTGATTTTGGTTAAAGGCGGCGGCGGAAGCCGACTTCTGCGCAAGGCTGCGCGAATCAGCGTACTCGGCAAAGACCGCGCGGGTAAACCACTGCAGAAGCTGTCACCGGAAATGCAAGAGATATTTGGGCATTTCAATGGCAAAACGGCTATCCAGCGCAGCACGCCACGGCGGGTTTGGCCTGAATTCACCGAGTGTGCGGCGGATTTTCTCAGGGGCTTAACATAGTTAACTTGATAAACTGTTCTGTTCGCATTTTTCGAGCAGAAGAACATCGCGGACAACTCGAATGAAGGCCATTCATGGGCCAAAACCCGCAGCTTCGACCGGAACCCCCTCGCCGCTTCGCGGCACTCCCCCTTGACAGGGGGAGAGTTGGCCCGCCGACGCGACCCAAGACTCCCCTCCTTTCCAAGGAGGGGTGCCCCGAAGGGGCGGGGTGGTTGGTCCCGGGGCCGCTTGGGTGTCGCAAGCTCCAAAAGCCGCGAGACGAGGCTCGCACCCGCAGTTCGTCAAGCTAACTACATAAGCCCATTTGTTAGAACATTGGAATGAACCCCACCCGCGCCGGGAGCTTCCGTGCTCCCGGGCTTGGGTGTGCCGGTGCCGCTAGGCGGTGAAACCGATGGGTTTCGGGTTGTTTGGCTTGGCGTCGCACT
>JAPOUL010000024.1 GCA_026708685.1 Bacteroidota bacterium | reverse complement strand
CTGATTACATTCATTTTCAAAAAAATATCTTGAAGGCAAACGGAAATTTCATAAACTCACAGGATCAATCCACATATTGAGTGCAACCTGATCATGCATAATTTACGATTCAAATATAAGGATTTACAAAACAATAAAAAAGAGACTCCTTTAAAAGGTTACATTGCGTGCACATATCTTGATCATACGTTAAGCGTAAAGAGTTGCAAACTTACGAACCTCTTGTAATTTAATCAGATCGTATTTATTTACTATTTGGGGATTGAACTCCTTCAACGCTACGTTAGATAATTCTTTTTTGAAACGATACTCACCTTGGAGTTATAACCGTAAAACGGATTATCTTTTGTACAACATGTCAACATCCTCCGCCATTGAACATCTTCGCTTCAAGAAAGTGAGCGAGTCGCTTGACGAGCTGGAGCTATTCTTCAAGAATGCTTTTGAGGAAAATTACAAAAACGCCAAACTTGAGCTGATTCGGGTTCGTAAACCTCGTTTTTTTGAAGATCCCGACTATCTCAGGATAGCTTTTGTCTACAGTTCTCCTGGACGATTGGGTACTCAAAAGATAGGTGATTTTATTGCTCTCATGCGCCTCAAACTTGAGGAGATAGATGAAGAACGTTTTCCAGCAATGTCCTATATTGAGTATAATGACTATCTAGAAAACGCGCCAAAAGAACTCTTGGCATGATAGATTTATCAACATCAATTGTTGTAAAAATTCAACAGCAATAAACACTGATTTGTGCGCTTGATACCCATTTATGAAAAATGGACGCACATATCCAAACGGATAGTGTTTCAAAACGATACCTGTCTATTCACGGTTATGGTAAAGAGGGTTCAGATTCTATCACCTCAGTTATCTCATTCAGTGATTATTCATAGATTTGTGCATTTTTGAAAGATTGGACTCATAAGATCTGGGATAAGAGTTAATCAACTGTTAAGAAGTGTATGCATTCCTGAAACTGTGATGTTTTGTATTGACTCTCACTCCATGGAAGTGTCATATACTTCATGATCGTTCAACCTTAGGGCAGGCGAAAAAATAACTTAGTCACATAATTATTCCACATGTATGTACTAGTTGTGGTTTAATGGTATAGTTCCACTGTGGACAAATAGATCCATGTACGATATTGAGTTCGTCCATTTGCTGTGGTGAAACCTTGATCCCCGTTTGGTAGATTTTTTCGACCGCCTCTGCGGTGACTGTTAATCCGGTTTCTGTAGTGGTTCCCCTGATCAGATGCAAGAAGATTGCCATATCAACGAGAGGAATTCCTGCACAATTCTTGGAGACTTCACTGTGAAGTCGATGCTCAATGGGATTCCACTTTGAACATCCACTCGGGTAATGGGCCACGGAGACCACTATATTGAATACATTGACAAATCGGTGTTGCAGGAAGAATTTACAGGCATGTGGACGGTATCCATTACTTCCCCCGCTGTCGACCAGGATGCAGATTTCTTTGACATGTGGATCCTCAAATTGACCCATCTGCCTCCACCACCTTACAAGATTGTCCACGGCGAACTCTGGCGCATCATGGGAACATCCGACGAAAAAGGCACCCTTATTGGCATGAATGTCATAGATCCCATAGGGACGGGCAGTGCCTACGGATAAGGAGGGAAAGTCATGATCATAGACTAGGGTAGGAGCCTGTCCCCAAGCCTTACCGTTATTACGAAAGAGTCCCAATCGAACCATGCTTTTGGCATCAAGACTGAGAAGCAGGTGTTCTGGATGCTCTGCACGATCCCTAAAGGTTTCAATGTATTTAAACTGTCGGTCTCGGTCAGGATGGTTCACCGTCGGTAACTGTTTGGCATTCATTCGGAGCTGAAAGCCATCCTGTTTCATGATCCGACTCACGGTACGATCACTCACGAAGATGCCTCGCTCTTCAAGCGATGTCGCCATTGATTTCGTTGTAACCCGACTCCACCGCACCCCCGTACATGGATCTCCTGCAATCTCATAGTTTAGCACTTGGTAGAGGAAGAAGGAAATTTCGGGGTTTTTTTTCCGTAAGTTTACGCCCGCCGCCCCGTTTACGAACCCTTTCACGCTCAAATTCGCCTGTCTGAAGTTCGTTTCGCCCTCGGCGAACGGTTGCAGGGGCCATGCTCAGTCGCTTGGCGACCGCCGTAACACCACCACTGTTGGGACGAAGGGCTTCCAATCCAGCATATAATCTTCGATGCTGTTCATTCAAGACCTCAAAAAGAAGCCTTTGGGCACAGTCATACTCTTGACTGTACGCCAACCCACCCATGCGATTGCGCAATTGCTGTCGTCGATCAGGTAGGGATTTAGAGAAATAGACATAACGTTCTGCTATTTTGGATCGATACACTCGCTTCTCGTTGATCAATTGACACAACGGTGGATGCACTTCTAGTTGGACAATACGTGTCAATTCTTTAGAAAGAAGTCCAGATTCGGATCGTTCAATCAGTTCAACCAGAGTGGCTTTCAATGAGCCATAACGAGAAAAACGAATCTTCTGATGAGACCAGAGCCCATGGCGATCAAAATCAACACATTCCTCGATCGTATAGTAACGACCGCGATGGGAATAGCTAGACATACAGCCTGCTAGGGTCATTTTCTTGCGAACGGTGAGATCAGAGACCGGGCCGATGACTTCTTTGATTTGTGAAAAGGTAACCACCGTGTGCTCTTGGATGAGGGTCACGATGGGTTGGAATGGTAGAGCTGGACGCATGAGAAAAAGGATAAGTTAATAATAGAAAGGTATTATCTATTATTAATATACGCACTACTCAACCTTTCTGCACCATTCTATCAGTAGAAGCAGAGAAAAAGAGATTCAAGATGAATAGATGGAAGGAAACATGCACTAAAAACGAACAGAATCCACTCAATCAGTAGATGATGGGAAGATTTAGCATAGCCGATACCCTGTAAATGGCGAACAAATTAAAGATAGAGTAAAAATAAAATAGATAAATTTATTTATTCGCCCGCCCTTAGATTAATTGATCATGAAAAATATATCTGAAGATATTCTTATCTTGGAACAACGCCATCAACCCATGGTTTAACCACAACCATGGACAAAAACTCACACTTAGAGTTTTCTCGCATCTCCAAACTGCTTCGCAAGTCTGGACTTGATTCAGACGAGGCGAACGAACTCACCGAACGAATTATGATTCTTGCTTCATCTAGTGTATTACAACAGATTGATTCTTTGAGGACCGAAATCAGGTCCTATAAAGAATCAACGGATATTAAGATTGATTCTCAAAAATCGAGAATCACTGTCTTGACTTGGGCGATTGGCTTCGCAACGGTCATCGTCTCCGCCGTGATACTTTTTCGCGGGGTGGGATAAAAGCTGATCGCCGACCTACCGATCAAGGTTTCCTCGATGATCAATGATGACTCTGATGGACTTGATCCTGACGAAGCAAACGAACTCACTGAACGAATCGGTTCTACCACCAATCATGTGGAATTGCCAATACTTACGGAATCTATGATCTATTTGCCAATACAGGGGCACTCTATGTCGGACTTTCGTACAACATGCCTCAGTTTGCTGTGGACAGTATCGTAGCATGGTGGGAGACCATCGGACGGCATCAGTATCCGAATGCAAAGGAACTTCTCATTCTTGCCGACAGCGGAGGAAGCAATGGATACCGTCCACATGCCTAGAAATACTGTATACAGCATCAGCTGTCCATACCTTTTGGATTGAATGTGACGGTTGCACATTACCCACCCGGCACATCCAAGTGGAATCCGATTGAACACCGTCTCTTTAGCGAAATAGCAAAACGATGGCCTGGGATCCCGCTTGACCCCATTCTAACCATTCTCAACTGTTACAATACCACGACAACCAAAACAGGGCTCAGCGTCATTGGTAACGTTCTTGAAGCAGACTATCCAAGATGGATCAAAATCAGTGACGAGGAAATGGCACAACTCAATCTTGAGTATAATCAGACCTTACCCCAATGGAATTACGTCCTGAAACCGGATTCATCCACGCTAATACGAGACTGGGATGAACTTTTAATAGGATAAGTTATTTTTCGTCAGCCCTTATCATTTTGACTATGGACCCTCACCATTTTATTGACGCTTCACGTAGGCTTGCAACTGCACAACGAGGAAAACCTCGTCAAGTGGATTTGCGACGCGCATTAAGCACTGCCTATTATGGAATGCTTCACACCGTATCAAATGCATATGCGGACATATTAATTGGAACTTCTACGGTGAGGGATCACGATGCTTGGCTTCAGGCTTACCGTTCAATTGGTCATTCACAACTTGCTCGTTGTTGCAATCGAAAAGATATTATCAGTAAATTCTCTAATGAAATGCAGTATTTTTGTAACACACTTGGATACATGCATTCAACTCGAAATGAAGCTGACTACAATCCAAATACAACGTTTTACCGATCAGAGGTGTTGGACGATATTGAATCTGCCAGAAATGCCATCAATAATTTTATGAAATCTGAACTCCATGAACGCAAGGCTTACTTGTATATGCAACGACGAGTGCAAGAAAATCATAATGGCTGAAAAGGATAACATCCTGTAAAAACAATCCGACTCTCACAATCTATCTGTGTTTATCATCCTAAACTGAGTCCATGGGGTAAATCGATTCGTGGAGTCCTCTATGTGTCAAGTGTTCCTCAGTGTAAACATGCCTGAAATCATTGAAAGCGTAGCTCAACTCCACATCAAAATCACACAGAACATGATTGACCGGGTGAAATCGTTCAGGATCTTTTTGGTTTGCATCATCAAGCTATACGCAAGTTTGCAAGGGTTTTCGATTTCCGACTCAAATTCCCCAATAATTTATGGATTTTCGGGAATAAATCGTCAAATTTTCTCAAAATTTCGCCAT
>JAPOUL010000073.1 GCA_026708685.1 Bacteroidota bacterium | reverse complement strand
CCGATGACGTTCGCCGAAGATGATCTGGAAGCAAAGAGAGCCCAGCGAGACAATATGGTAGCGCCAGTCAAGCCGTCAAAGAATGCAAAGAGGAAAGCACACAACAAGAAGACCAAAGACGATGAAAGACCTAAGAATTTTGAGTCCATCATGGAAGAACTCTCTGGCGTATGCCGTCTAACGGGGGTTCTAAATGTAACGTCAGACGAGGAGCACGAAGTGAAGTTGGTTGACGATGAGCTGACACCTATCCAACGTCAAGTGTTCAAACTTCTGAACATCAAGTCTCTGTGTTGATTCGGTTCATCAAACCGAAAGAGACGCCCACCATTGGTCCCGGAACGATACCATTTTTTGAAAAAATCCATCCAAATGGTGCGGAAAATCTGTGCTTTTTCCCGAAAAAAATAGGGTTAAGTTCAGTTATAGGCAACGGCACCACCAGATGGTGCGGACCAGTCTAAATCAAACACTAGATGCCCACTAACGGTGACCGTCAGTCCTGTTGGTGGATTAAGGGTAGCTGAGGTGGATGCCTCTGGATTGAAGTTTCGTGTAGAAAGGGGAGATGATTCTGCTGCGTACTTCTCCGAATTCGTTAACACTGTACCATGAAGCACAGAATCAGTGCTTGAAACCGCAGAATGGACGATCTCATTTAAAAAATGGGGGGGGGCAGATTGGAGGAGTCCATGCGGAGCGAGTCACTCCCCACCGCGAAAGTGATGGCTATTAGCAAAAAGAAGGTCATCACAGACATTCGATAGAAATGATTAAAGCAAACGAAAAGATAGAACGATAGTGCACTGAAACACGCCCTATGAACAATACATAATCAGATGTCTTACACTATCGTTAAAACAAGATTAACGGACATTAGACCTTTCAATAATGGCATGTGTTTCGTAACGGATCCAATAACTCAGTATTGAAGAATGTACACAGCAGCGCGTGTCAATACGTAATGAACCAAATTCGTGGCATTGTTATGTTCAAGAGGTGGATATGCCATTTTGTACGAAAATATCCGTTTTTTAGACAAGTCAACCACAAATTTTAGTTTTTCTAACCATCTTCACAGCATCTCAAAGTTTTATTGACATTTGATCCTCGGTTGGTTGCTCACCATCGTTGAGATGGGTTGTTTCTCAGATCAATTTCACCTCGGAAGTGGATCATGTTGCGTCTCAAACTTATCGTTTCCGTTTGGTTTTAACCAACTGGTTGTGATGTTAACGCCCACCTCAAACCATACACCATCTGATGCAGGGGATTTGGTCATGCTAAGGGTTGGTGAAAACTACAGGAATTCTTTCCCATCGGAGGAAAATCTCCATCATCCTTATCATACAAAACACGGAATCAAAGACTTGCAATGCCTCTGTTTATGTGCTGTGGGGAAACGGGGGATGTCCGTAGAGCAGGTACCCAACGGGTAGTGACCAACCACTAGATGTGATCATTCCCATCAAAGAGCAGGCTAAAGAACATGTTACTGATCGCGTCATTTTTCGCCTTGATGCAGGATTCAATGGTGGTATGTTGTACGAGGATTTAGAGTGCAACGGATTGTTTTAGATGATCGTATAGATACTGGTAAATGATGGCATTTTTCTGAATCCTATGTTCTCAAATGTAATGTGATTTCTATAGAAGTTTATTCATGATACAGTAGAAATCTATCCAGTGATCAAAGATAAAACCTTACCAGACTCTCAGAAAAAATCGTAGTCACATAGCCTTATCATGACGGTTGAATTAAAAAACCTTGGAATCGAATTGGATCAATGAAAGCGTATCCTTTTCTGAAGCAAATATTCGCATTCTTCAATCGCCAATTCGTGGGGCCAGATCAAGTGATCCGCTATAACTGAGCAAATGGAATCGCGGTGACTTGATTCCCTAGCGGCAATCGCACATCACCTGGGTGTATGAGATATCCAGATCTCAAAGCATTCCCTAAATGCTTCCGAAGAGTTTTGATGGATGCTACCATGGCTGGATTCGGGGTGGCAGAGAGTTTTACTTCTATTGGAACGAAACCAGCCTCTGTTTTGACCAAAAAATCAACTTCCGTACCGTCATACATTCTCCAAAAATAAATCTCAGGTCGAATTCCTTGGTGCGTCAGTGTCCGCTTGATTTCTGATAGAACAGCAGTTTCAAAAATAACTCCTCCCATAGATCCAGCCGCCGCATGCTCCGGATCTTTTAAGCCAACCAAGTGGCAGAGTGTTCCTACATCAGAATAGTACACCTTTGGAGTTTTCACGAGCCTTTTCCCAATATTGGCGTGGTAGGGGCGTAACACTGTGACTTGATACGTAGCCTCTAAGATGGACAGCCATGATTTGATTGTATTTACACCAACGCCAAGATCACGGCTTACATCCGTCAAATTTAACAGTTGGGCACTTCTTGCAGCTAATACCTTTAAGAATGATTGAAACTGTAGTAAATCTCCAATTTGACGTAATGAACGTACATCTCGCTCCAAATAGGTCTGTGTGTAGCTAGAATGCCACAGCGATACATCCCGACCGGTATCTACTACTAATTCAGGGTATCCACCACGAAGAAAATTTTTCCACAAATCTCTAAATCCAAACCCTTTTTTTGAATTCTGTCTACCCGCATGTTCCCATATCATTGGTTCATGTGGAACTCCTTCTTCCTCGCGTTTAGATAAAGGAAAGAGTTCAAGTACAGCTACTCGCCCAGCGAGAGATTCGGTGATTTTATCGTTTAGGAGAAGATTCTGTGATCCAGTTAAAATGAACTGACCTACTTGATCTCTATGATCATCAATTTTTCCCTTGATATAAAAAAGAAGATCTGGTGCATGTTGGATCTCATCAATGATTACTGGTGGATGGTACTGCTCCAAAAATCCTCTCGGATCCGCAATCGCAGCAGCACGAAGATCTGGAAGTTCAACTGAAATATATTGGTAGTGATCGCCAAACAATGCCTTCAGTAAGGTCGTTTTCCCCGATTGACGAGGACCTGTCAAAAACACAGCAGGAAATTCCGATGCCGCTTTTTTGATCACCGGTTCAAGCGATCGTGTGATGTACTTATGTTGCATTTCTGCAATTATGCTTTTCAAAAGCATAATTTACAAAAAAGTTTGTAATATCATTTGAAAGACATCGAATTTTTCTACGATGTATAGAGGAGTCATCGTTCAGGAATATTATTTTCCCCATGGTCTCTCATTGCTATGAAACTTTGAGAATATAACCAGAAATATATTCAAGATCAAGCTCAACCGCCTAATCCGAAAATACATACCGATTTCATCTATACCTACTCCATCTGCGATATATAAGGTATTTGGAGAAACCTACATCATGTCTGATCGCTTAGGTCTATGGTCAAATCACTCTTTCTTTTGAGATGATTTTTTACCTAACCGGTCCATTTGTTTCATACAATCCTGATAGAGTGGTTCTAATTCTTCACGAATATTTCCTATTTCTTGATCCATTGCTTTCTGTTGAATCTGGATTTTCTCAACTAATTTTTCCATAGCCTTGAATCGATGCTCAATTAGTTTCTGCTGTTTTTCCACAATCCTCGCTTGCCAGTTCATTTCCACTTCTTTGCGTTTAGAATCAGCAGATTGAATCATCTTGATGATCTCACTATCATTTGTACCTGTGCAAAGAATTAGTTGCAAAAAATGAATAGCATCATCTCCTATCAAATCTAGGTGAGTACTTTTGATTTTGTCGTCATATGACTTCAATTGTTGAGATAGCTGTTTGATCTCTCCCACTCTTAATTGTAGATCACTCCTGAGTTTCCCACCCAGAAGCATTCGCTTCCACGCAGGGATGAGTTGTAACCGTTCAAGATCTTGTTGTACTGAAGTAAGTGCTGTTGCTAATAATTTTTGTGCTTCGGACATCTCTACATGCAATATATTTCGTCGATCTTGGATCAGGGATGCATACTCATCCTCTAATTCAGATTTCAATAATCTTGTTGATTCTGCTAAATCCCCATTTAAGATCTGTCTTTCACGCTGTATTTCGTTTTGAGCTCTTCCCTGCAAGGAGTGAATCTCGCTCTCAGATTGCTCAAGTTTTTCGTCGTATTGTTTTAAGGTTTTTTTCAAAGGAAGGTTTTTAATTTTATCAGTAATAAATCGCCCTCCGAATGCACCCCCGGCGCTAAAAATTAATGTACCTAGGACTGTACCTAGTCCAGGCATTAATAAAGTTCCAAGTATAGCACCCAGAGATCCAAATAGCGATCCTCCCCCACCAATACCTAACAGATCTAAACCTACATTTTTTGCCGAAATTATTAGCTGAGTTTTTTGCTGTGACAGCAAGCGAAATTCTCTAAATCCAGAGAAAGCAAGAGTAATGAGAGGGAAACTACCTTCTACACTTCCAAGTAGACTATCGGATAGATTTTCAGCATGTTCTAACATTTCAGCGTGAACAAGATTATCGTCAACCAGAACAAGGTTTTCTTTCTTCAAGTCCAATGCAGTGATCACCTTATCAACCGAATCATCCACTCCAAAAGAGATGGCATCTTCTGGTATACCATTCATATCACTCGGAACAATGACGGGAATGTTGGGATAATTCTCAAAATGGCTGGATAGAGAGCTCGCATCCGCAACAGTTTTTACATTTACAAAATATTCTCCATTTAGGATCAAATCATACCCCTCTTGATTGGAAAGATTCGGCATCTCAACCTGAATTCCCATATTCTCCAGATTCTCAGCAACTCGCGGCTCTGCCAAATGCCCCATGAGTTTGGATACTGCCTCGGGTGGAAGCGATTGTCCGATTTCGGCAGATTCCCAATCAGATAAACTCCTGCTCAGATCACCAATTGTGTCAAGTTGCTCACCCGCGAGACTGCTCATAGCAGTATAAACATGCTCGTCAATCTCGGTTAAGTTTTTG
>JAPOUL010000147.1 GCA_026708685.1 Bacteroidota bacterium | reverse complement strand
TGCAAAGAATCACAAGCAGGAATCAGCAACGCAAGCAGTACAAAAACGAATGGCAGTATCTTCATAGTATCAAATAGTCAAATTATAATCGTTCACTGGTCTATTCACAGAGGAGGTGATCAGTCCATCAATTGCATCGGATGATTTCAAGGAAGCTTCCCTGACCAGATCACCAACACGCTTACAGGCTGTAAATCTGCATGACCAATCCAGCTACGTACTTTGACTTGAAAAAGATCTTGATCGGAATCCATCTCATGAGTGTACCTACCTAGTCACTATCTGAGTGTGAAATTTTCCGTCTGTAATGCGGAGTGTGTCAACATACACTCTCAGATAATCGCACGAAGGACAACGAAACTCATCCTCTAATCGCGTTCGAATGAGTGCTAGTGCAAAAGTCCCTTGAATCGTGCATAAGCCTGGGTCATAAGAGTCAACCGTAATGAATCCATCCTCAGATGGTTCAAGATAATATACATACTCAGGTCCTGCATCTAGACCATTAACATGAATGAGAAGTTGAGTAGATTGCGTACTAAATTCTTTCAATGGATAGGTCCCCAAACGTTTAGGAATAGATGGAAATGTAAGTGTTTCTTGACGACCGTAAGGTCCCCCATCACTCGCAGTCACGAGCATACTGATCGTCATCGTCTCGCTTTCATAGTCGGCAGTACGGGCTATAATCCCACCTGGATTAAAGTAACTTGGTTCTCTATACAACCCACCAAAACTTTCATTCCAGGTTTGGTTGTTGCGTAGTGCTGACACCTCGCCAATAAACAGAAGATCAACAGGATAGTCTCTCTGTTTTGAGCAAAACAGTTCTTGATCTTGTTGTTGCAAAGAATCACAAGCAGGAATCAGCAACGCAAGCAGTACAAAAACGAATGGCAGTATCTTCATAGTATCAAATAGCAAAATTATAGTCGTTCACTGGTCTGTTCACTGAGGAGGTGATCAGTCCTTCAATTGCATCGAATGATTTCGAGGAAGCTTCCCTGACCAGATCACCAACACGCTTACAGACTGTAAATCTCCATACCAATCCATCTACGTACTTTGACTTGAAAGAGATCTTTATCGGAATCCATCTCATGAGTGTACCTACCTAGTCACTATCTGAGTGTGAAATTTTCCGTCTGTAATCCTGAGTGTGTCAACATATACTCTCAGATAGTCGCAGGGGGGACAATGATACTCCTCACTATCTACAGGGTTACGAATGAGTGTCATAGCAAAGGTCCCTTGAATCGTGCATAAGCCTGGGTCATAAGAGTCAACCGTAATGAATCCACCCTCAGATGGTTCAAGATTATATACATACCCAGACCCTACATCATAACCATGTATATGAGCGAATAGTTTAGTAGCTTGCACACTAAATTCATTCAATGGATACGTCCCTAAACGTTTAGGAATAGATGGAAATCTAAGGGTTTCTTGACGACCGTAAGGTCCCCCATCACTCGCAGTCACGAGCATACTGATCGTCATCGTCTCGCTTTCATTGTCAGCAGTACGGGCTATAATCCTAGTTGGATTATAGTAATTCAATTCTCTAAACAACCCACCAAGGCTTTCATTCCAGGTTTGGTTGTTGCGTAGTGCTGACACTTCGCCAACAAAGGGGAGATCAATGAGTGCTGTTTGTTTTGAGCAAAACAGTTCTTGATCTTGTTGCTGCAAAGAATCACAAGCAGGAATCAGCAACGCAAGCAGTACAAAAACGAATGGCAGTATCTTCATAGTATCAAATAGCAAAATTATAGTCGTTCACTGGTCTGTTCACTGAGGAGGTGATCAGTCCTTCAATTGCATCGGATGATTTCGAGAAAGCCTCCATGAGCAAATTATCAAAACGCTTTCGTAAAGCAAATCTCAATGACCCAATCCATCTAAGTACTTTGACTTGAAAGAGATCTTTATCGGAATCCATGTCATGAGTGTACCTACCTAATCAATCACCACCCGAGTGTGAAATTTTCCGTTTGTAATCCTGAGTGTGTCAGCATGTACTCTCAGATAGTCGCACGAAGGACAACGATACTCCTCACTATCTACAGGGTTACGAATGAGTGTCATAGCAAAGGTCCCCTGAATCGTGCATAAACCTGGGTCATAAGAGTCAACCTTTATGAATCCTCCTTCAGATGGTTCAAGATAATATACATCCCCAGATTCATTACCAGATCCTACATTATAACCAGGTATATGAACGAAAAGGCGAGTATCTTGTACACTAAATTCATTCAATGGATAGGTCCCTAAGCGTTTAGGAATAGATGGAAATCTAAGGGTTTCAAAATCACCGTCAGTCCCCCCATCAATTGCAATCACTACCATACTGATCCTCATCGTCTTGCTTTCATAGTCGGCAGTACGAGCTATAATCCCAGTTGGATTATAGCGATTTGGTTTTCTATACAATCCACCAAAGCTTTCATTCCAGATTTGGTTGTTGCGCAGTGCTGACACTTCGCCAACAAAGGAGAGATCAACAGGATAGTCTCTCTGTTTTGAGCAAAACAGTTCTTGATCTTGTTGCTGCAAAGAATCACAAGCAGGAATCAGCAATGCAAGTAACACAAAAGAAAATTGTGGTATTCTCATGTGTATCATCAATCGGTCTAATGGATAATCCAAAGTTCTGTCTCACTGAAATTTCACATTTATTTGAGTAAAGTGATTTTCTTGGATACAACGAATGAGCCAGATTGCAACCTGTAGAGGTAGACTCCACTGGGTAAGTGAGAGGCATCAAAAAGTACGTTGTGATAGCCAGCACTGCGGAAACCATTGACGAGTTCAGACACTTGGCGCCCCCAAATATCGTATACAATCAGCGTGGCATCACCACTTTCTGGAAGACCAAATGTAATGGACGTAGCGGGATTAAATGGGTTAGGATAGGCCTCATTCAACGTAAATGCTGTGGGTACCCGATCCTCGTGAGTAAGAATTTCTCGCTCTTTACGTGCTTTATGCAATCCGCAATAGGGAGAATCACCTAAATTTTCAACATATTCAAAATCCGTTTTCTGTTGGACTCCAGAGGTGACCGTCAGTTTAATATATAAATCCAGATCTGGAGGCATAGTTGTTGCATAACTTGAAGCAGATCCTGTAGCACTATAGCTAATGCCGTTGTAACTTGTTTCCCATTGATATGAGAAGGATCCATTTCCTCCATATGAATTTGCTAAAAAGGTGAGTGGATCACCAGCACATGATGCAGTCGTACCTCCTAAGATAATGGTCGAAAGACGATTACCGTCTCGAAAATTAGCTATTCTTGAAGCGGTGTCTCTGAGCTTCTGTGCAACATTATTGGTTGGTGTACCCGTTGGATTTCCGTTATAGGTAACATCTGGATTTGAAAAATATGGAATTCTATTGACATAACTTGGTCTCGCGGTCTGATGCATAATTGTCAATTCATACTGCCCGCTAGTGGTAACCCAGCTATATCCATGGGCACTCCCAGAATCTCTACTACATCCAGAACCAAAGTCAATGTGGGAGCATTGTTGATGGCGGGCTCCCTGAAGATGAGCCAGTTCATGGGCAAAGGTGAATCTGGATGTAGCTACGTATGCTTCAACAATAGCAAAAGCACTACTTGAGTTAGCCTCAATTTGTTTAGCTATCCCATATGCATCGTAATTACCATCTGTAAATAGGATGACTGCATCTGCCCAGAATCTTTCTCTGAGGTTATTGGCCTGTGTATTTATTACAAGATTGTCACGATCCCTTTCAATATTTCCTGACTCCGTAAAATTTAATCTGTCAACACCTGCCAAAGAAACGGTCAGCTCACTACTGGTGATCCCGCTGTTGGAGTATATTGATGACAAACCACTGATTGCATTACTGGCAGTTGAAGCTATATTCCCAACAGCATTATCAGCATTATCTGTATAGAGGACTAAGACCTCAATATTCTTGTTGGCAGTATTTGTCTTATGGACAGGGGCCTGTGAAGATTTGTTGAGGTCATTGGGAGATTCTTCAATTGGCATGAGATCATCAATTGGAGCATTGGCCATCATCTCCATGGTAATCAATGCATGCAGATCTCCACCTAAGGGCTCAATTTTGTACGAGTGGGGTCCGAACTCAATCACCCCAGTGAAACCTCCATTAGAATTGACCAGAATCATGTGACCATGTACAGCAGGGAGATCACCATGCCATATGTAATCATCAGGAGAATGATACATGACTTCTGCTGACTCGGCAATATATTCTACGGGAAAATTAGGCAGATTAATGGTCAGCATACGACGGTGAAGGGATGGAAGCAGATCGCCTATTCGTACCAACTCAATGTGTGCAGATGTACTTTGCTGTTCAAAGGTACGGTATTTTTCCATCTGCTCAGCACTGAGAACTTTCTCTTCCTCAGATGGGAAGTTGAAAAGCCGAGTTTGTGCTAAAAGATCGGCACTTGGGAGGATACATGCAATCAAGAGTGCCAATAAGGGGGTGCTTGCAGGTAAAAAACGAACTTTCATCATGACTCCAATAAATTTTAGTGAATTGTAGACGAAATACCTTCAGCTGATATCTCAGCAGAAGGCCAAGAAAGTACAGATTTTACATAGTAATGGAGAGGCGCTCAATCAACCTAAATTTTACACAAAAGACAACTCAATTACAATCGTATACATCACTTCATCAGGATCGTTCCCAAAAATCAATAATTTTTTTGACCAATGGAATTCCCCATTGCAGTGCACTTGATTTTCTCTCATTAGGCTATCATAAAATGTTACTCGCAGCTGTAATGCCAAGTGTATAGATGCTGATAATACTCATTCAGATCTATTTGAAATGATCCATGGGGATGTCCGAAAATTAGTTGATGTTCGGAATTTTTATCCGATTAGAGAGAGACTTCATCTCCTCTCTATGTACAGATTCTATTGAATCCATCGGGGGTATCTTGTGTTCATTTTGCCTCTGGTCG
>JAPOUL010000027.1:96158-99026 GCA_026708685.1 Bacteroidota bacterium | reverse complement strand
AACCACCGGGCGGGAATGGGGAGCAAATGACGATTGAATTTGGAGATTTGCCAGCCGCGATTCGTGCAAAGATTGTCGAGAAATGCGGGAATCGAAAATACTGGGATGAATGGGCGGTAGATGTTGCCGAAATTGCACAGAAGCATATTGTTCGGATTGAGGGATATGTAGACCGTCACAAAGAGGCACAGGAGGTCTTTCAGGATTTTCTGGATGAGATTCGAGATGACTTAAATGAAGGGATCACCAAGCGTGATGCCATTGAGATGCTCGCACAGCACATGGTGACGCGTCCAGTGTTTGAAGCCTTGCATGGAGATTCTCAATTTGTTGATCAGAACCCGATCAGCAAAGGCATGCAGCTGGTGCTGGATGTCCTGAAGCCTGCAAACATTGAAACAGAGGCAGAGAGCCTGGATGAGTTCTATGCGAGTGTTGCACGCAGGGCGAAGGCGGCCAATACACCGCTGGCACGGCAGAAGATCATCACTGAACTATATGATAAGTTCTTCAGGAATGCTTTTCCAAAGACGGCGGCACGTTTGGGGATTGTGTACACGCCCATTGAGGTTGTAGATTTTATTTTGCATTCGGTGGATGAGGTGTTGCGGAGTGAATTTGAAGAGTCGCTTTCCTCGGAGGGAGTGGAGATATTGGATCCGTTCACGGGAACGGGTACCTTTATTACCCGCATGCTTCAGAATGATTTGATTGATCGGGAGGCATTGCTGCGAAAGTATCGATCTGAGATTCATGCCAATGAGATTATGCTACTGGCGTATTACATTGCAGCGGTGAATATAGAAGATGCGTATCATGCCATTGTAGGAACAGATACGTATGAGCGTTTTTCTGGGATCATCCTGACCGATACGTTTGAGATGCAGGACAGTCCTGATTTGACTGCGGATATTCTGCCAGAGAATTCGGAACAGCGTAAACGGCAGAAAGAATCGCAGATACGCGTGATTGTGGGGAATCCTCCTTGGAGTGTAGGACAGAGAGATGAAAATGATGCATCAAAAAATCAGTCCTACCCTGAACTTCACAAGAGGATTGAGAACAGCTACGCATATTATTCATCAGCCAAACTAAAGATAAGCTTACGTGATAGCTATATTGTTGCACTTAGATGGGCATCAGACCGTATTGGATTAAGCGGTGTGATAGGGGTTGTGACCAATGCGGGTTGGTTAGAAGGGATTGCGATGGACGGCATGCGCAAATGTTTGGTGGATGAGTTCAGTTCCATTTATGTGTTGAATTTACGGGGGAATCAAAGGACACAGGGTGAACGATCAAGACAGGAAGGGGGTAAGGTATTTGGAGCGGGATCAAGGGCACCGGTGGCGATTACGCTGTTGGTCAAGAATCCAGAGCTGACAGGATGTACCATACGGTATCACGATATAGGTGATTACTTAAGCCGTGAGGAAAAACTCAATCAAGTCAAAGCTTTCAAAGGGATTGGTGGATTAGAAGACCAGTGGGTAGAGATTCAACCCGATGCTCATCATGATTGGCTAAACCAACGGGATGCAGGATTTGAGAAGTTTATGGCTCTGGGAGATAAGAAGAATCGATCGGCTGAAACCATTTTCAAGAATTACTCTCAAGGGGTAAAAACGAATCGTGATGCTTGGTGCTACAATCATTCAGAAACTGCTCTCCGCTTGAATATCCAATCTATGATTCGTTTCTACGAAAGCGAACGTCAAAGACTTCAAGATCATGATACACATGGAAACGAATTGACCTCGCAAGAGATTACGAACTTTGTTAACAATGATTCCACGAAGATTAGTTGGACCAAAGACCTGAAAAATGATTTGGCTAAAAACAAATTTTTGAATATTCAGGAGGGGCATATAGATATTTCGGAGTATAGACCATTTACAAAGCAACACATCTTCTTCAGTCGTCGGTTGAACCAGAGTATTTATCGAATTCCCCAGATCTTCCCGCATAAGGATGCGGATAATTTGGCGATTTGTGTGACGGGAAGGGGAAATACGGGTAAATTTTCATGCCTGATTACAAGGCATATCTCAGATGTAAATTCCTTTGCCGCTGGTGCTCAATGTTTCCCCAAATGGCTTTATTCAAAGCCTAATGAAAAGGTAGCCCCCGAAATATTTATCTCTGACTCGGAGATTGAAACGGATTCCTACGGATATGTGCGTGAAAATGCCATCCATAATACTGCATTACAGTCCTTCCAAGAAAAAATGGGGGGGGGGAAATCGATCACTCACGATGACCTTTTCTACTTCATCTACGGAGTCCTTCATGTTCCTTCCTACCGAAAGAAATACGCTACTAACTTGCAGAAAGAACTCCCCAGAATTCCACTCCCAGAAGATGCTCAACAGTTCTGGATGCTTTCAAATGCAGGGCGAAAACTTGGTGAACTCCATGTACATTATGAGGAGGTAGATCCATGGACTGTCAATTTTGAGAAAGGAGGATGGGATCCAGATGAGGGAATCTCTCATGAGAAATGGTTTCGGGTGGAAAAGATGAAGCACCCCAGAAAAGCCAAAGTGAAAGATCTTTCCCAAATTGTCTACAACGACTATATCACCGTAAAAGATATTCCAGTGGAAGCCTATGATTATATGGTCAATGGTAAATCAGCCATTTCATGGGTGATGGAAAGACAGGGCGTGAAAATAGACAAGAAAAGTCAAATCGTCAATGATGCGAATCGCTTCGCCATTGAAACCATGAAGGATCCTGCGTATCCACTCCGATTACTCGCCAGAGTGATTACCGTGAGTATGGAAACCATCAAAATCGTGGATGAACTTCGGAAAATTGAGTTTTCGCCTTAATCTTCAACATGTCAAAATGGTAGAAGAACTGAGA
>JAPOUL010000027.1:1207-96148 GCA_026708685.1 Bacteroidota bacterium | reverse complement strand
CACTACGTTTGGAATCAAAATGGGTGATCCTCCCCGCAAATTTGGAGGGAAGATCACGAAAGGATCTGACTTCATATACAAATGCGAGAAAGTTCCAAGGCCGCACCCGAATATGGAAAAATACTATGTCTGGTCATTCCCAGAGACAGGTATTGCGTTGATTGAATCTGTAGGGTTTAAGCATCAAAATGATACATATGGAACGTCTATTCGTACTGACATGAATCGCATCGCAAAACAAATTGCATCCAAATATGGACATTGGAGTGATCATGTGGATTTACTCCAACCAGACAGCATCTATACGGGAGCATTTGAATGGTCTGAGTCTGTGCATTATAATCAGAGATCCTACTCCTATACATGGGAACTGGATTCCCATGATGTTCTCCAGTCTATTGTGTTGTCTGCAAAAACAGATGATTATGTGAACACCTATTTTACAATCATTTTTGAGTTCACCAATAAATCACAATTTGATCTTGTTAGAGAAAAACGGGAATCTGATGTTTTCTAATCGCATGTTCTTTCAATGCAAAAATGTCATTGAAAATAGCACACTAACTCCCACAATCAATACTCTCCTTTTCAGTCATTTGGAAACCCATTGAGTGATTTCCATTGATTGTAATCAGTACTTTCCTTCGGTAATTATACCTGAGTGTCAGATTTTGAACAAGGGCTATGGATTGCTTCTTTATTGTTTCTACCAGTCGGGGGGTACTTGGCACGCACATACATAACCCAAGACGGGGGTGTTAACGCGATTGGGAACACCCCCTGCCTTTCAAGCCTGCATCGCAAAGTGGGATATTCTGGCGATATCGTCTAATTTGGTGCGTACTCTTCCACCAACCACCTGTGCATTGAGGGAATCGGCACGCCATATGTCCCGCCCTTTATCTTGCTGAGCACACCTTGCTTGAGGGCCCTAGTGAACGTTGCCTCAGCGACCTCTTGCGAATATTCTTCGGCCAGTGCAGAAATCACATGACTCTTGCGTAGGGTGCCACCGACGGGTATCTCGGCGACTAGGCGTGCCAAAATCGCACGCTGCCCCCATGTGATATCATGTGCACGAGCCTCATAGTAGTCCATCTGGGTTACCCGCCCATTCCGCAATGCTTCATCCAAGTCACCATCTGTTGGGTTACGGCTCAATGACATGAGCCTGTTGCCAACTGCATTCGCATAGCACACAATGTGCTGTGGCCAACCATGCGTAGGTTCTGCGATTGCACCGAGCCAATGATCTGGCACTGACTCCCCAAATTCTCCGTCAACATAGTCGAGGATGACGCGCTCGGCTGCCTCCATCTCCATAGATCCCAACCGAACCTTATTTTCAGATGTAATTCGAGATACGCCTAGATCACCGAGTGCCTTTTCCGATGTGTCCAACCCCCCCGCGAGCAGGATGCACGGATAACCTATCTTCCCGTTATGTAGAGCGTCCATCGTAGCCGTAGCTGTGACCCTATACGCTTCAATGGAGGCAATATTGTCAAGATGCTGTGCCTCGTCAAGCACTAATATGAGCGGGCGGGACTTCGCGGCCTGTTTGATAATGTCGGCAACCCCTGGTGCCGTATCTTTTTCGCTCCGCCAGACCTTGCGGAACACCTTCACGGACAGTGTAACAAGACCCGATTTGCGGGGTATGTATTTAACCCCGAGTGCTCTCGCCATCCGTGCAGGACTTGCAAAATGCTCGGGGGATATTTCAGTCTTCACATTCCACCCCATTTTGTCCGCATCCTTACCCAACACATCTAGCAATGCAGATTTACCAGCACCAGGTGCCCCAGTAATCAGAAAGGTGGATCCCCCAGATAATTGTTCGTAGTGGTTGAGTCGCTCCGCAAAAAGCGTGCGAATTCCGTCACGCCCGTGAAAGTATTTCGTGGGACCGCGGTCATCCACATGAATCACTTGGTGCATGATGTAATGGTTCCATTAAGGAGAAATATACAACTCAATCAAGGATTTTGTTCCTTTAACACCTCCCTTTAGCGGTGCAACCTCTTCAATACATCAGTGTTACAATTCAGCGTGTAACCTAACTCCTCATCATCTTCGTTGGTGTGTACGCTGTACATAAACAAAATCCTATCATTCAGGTACTGGGTCGTTTTACTTTAAGGGGAATCATCACAAAAAACTTGAAAAGCATCATCATTAATACCCATCAAAACGAATCAATGTACATAGCTACCTGCATTAATATCAATGGAAGTACCCGTTGCATGATCGGCTAATCCACTGGCTAATAGCGTGACCATGGGGGCCACATCATCAGGCTCTGTCAACTGATTCAGTGCTAAGTCTTGCCCAATAAAGTCTTCCCCATAAGCATCCACTGCATCCTGTGCCATATCGGTACGTACAAAGCCTGGAGCGACAATGAATGCTTTCACACCATCTTTCCCGTATGCTCGTGCAATGCTACGTGTGAGAGATACCACGGCACCTTTGGATGCAGCATACATCATATACTCTGCTGTATCCCCTCGGAATGCTGCTCTTGATGCAATATTAATGATTCTACCCCCTCCTTGATACTGAAACTGTTTGATGGCCAGTTTACATAGTGCTGCAGGTGCTCTCGCATTGACTGCCATGGTTTTTTTCCATGTATCTGTCCACACCTTCATAGAAGCGTTAACATCTACAAACTGGGCAATTCCTGCGTTATTGATAAGTATATCCAAGCGACCAAAATCATCAATGACTTGATGCATCAATGCTTCACACTCATCGATTTGTGCAAGATCTGCCTTATATGCTCTCCCAGACTGTGTGAATCCTTGAGAGACTTTCTGTGCCAGAGAAATATTCTTGTGTCCATGAACTGCAACTCTGGCCCCAGATTGATCCAAGCTCTGGGCCACTGCTCTACCTATCCCGCGGGTAGAGCCCGTTACTAATGCCACCTGGCCATGAAGGTCTATTTTCATAGAGAATACGAATCAGTTCAACCTCTTGTGCTCATTACACCCCAAGAAATCGGGTAAATCCTGACGATAACCATTGCAGAATGGAAGACATATTTGTATCAATAGATATTTACCCCGCTCACTTTGAGACTATTTTATTTTCTCTCATATCAACATGTTGAGCGAAAAATAAAATGACTGTAACATCTCTGAACATACAGCTAAACACAACTGATCTAATGAGCAAGTGCTAAAAAGATCTCACCACAATGATAAGCTGATGATTGTAGCATTCAACAACTACTCCTCTGGTTCTTTCTTGGGACAACGCCAGATTGGTACACTGGAGCATGGTTCCCCAAACATCACTTTGCGGGCTACCTTTTGTAACTTCCCTATGACCTTAGAGTACGCACTTTCAGGTACGTGACCAGAACCACATCCCTTGACCACTACAATCCTGTTTGAGAATTGATTCCAGTCCTCTTGCTCCAACGACAACAGAAACATCTCACGAATCACATCAACCTTACGACCAACGGTCACACTCGCCGCACCATCAAGATGAGAGGCAATCAGCATATAAGCCCACATAGGAATTAAAGCATCAGTATTACAATATAGAGCAACATGTAGACCAGCATATTCTTCCCAGTCACTGGCTTTGACTTGCTCCCGAAAAGATTCTTCACGCAATAGAAATCCGTGTTCCAGAAAAGCAGAAAGATCCAACTCACGAATCTCTTGATCTTTCCAGAGCGATTCTAAATCGTACACAACAATTCCACTCTGAACAACTCGATTAACAACTTCCATAGATCTATGCAGCTTTTTGATAAAGTTCTTGGATGGATGAAGTAAGGATTTCAATGGCTTGATCCACTTGCTGTTGCGTCGTAGGACGGCCCAAGCTAATCCTTAAAGTCTGTTTTGCATCATCGGGATGAATTCCCATCGCAGATAGAACATGACTGGGTTGATAGTTGCCTGTCCCACAGGCACTGCCCGTACCAACAGCTAAGGTGCGAAGCGATAGCAGAAGTCGCTCCAAATTCAGACGTGGAAATGACACACTGCTGGTTTGGGGAAGCCGTTCAACCTCCTGTCCATGAATCTGAATTTCACTGGACGCTTGTTTCAAGCTTGATTCAATTTGATGGCGAAACTCTGAGAGACGCTTGGAATCGTCATCACATTCTTGATGTGCTAATCGAAATGCCTCACCCATCCCAACGATTGCAGACACATTATGGGTTCCACTACGCTGACCATGCTCCTGGCCGCCACCCGTAATCAATGGGTTCACCTTTAACCGTCTGCGAACATACATTGCTCCTACTCCCTTAGGTCCATATACCTTATGACTACTGCACACAAGAATATCTATATCTTCAACTGAAATTGGAATTTTCCCAACCGCCTGTGTAGCATCCGTCATCAGTGCAATTCCCTTTGATCGAACAAGTGAAGCAATCTCTGGGATTTGCTGAAGAACGCCCGTTTCATTATTGGCCCACATCACACATACCAAGATGGTTTGATCAGTGAGTCTATCTTCCAAATCATTGAGATCAATGACACCTTGGTGATCTACTGGTAAATATGTAATATGCCATCCCTTGCTCTCTAAATATTTGCAAGAATGCAACACAGCACTATGTTCGGTCTCTACGGTGATGAGATGATTGCCTCGGTGGGAATTAGCGTCCGCAAATCCTTTGATCGCAGTATTGATGCCTTCAGTAGCACCACTATTAAATGTAATGTCACTTGGAGTATCAATTCCCAGACATTCAGCTACCTTGAACCGTGCTTCCTCAATGGCAGCATTTGCAGTCCATCCAAACATATGTGCTGCACTGGAGGGGTTGCCATAGAACTCCGAGAAGTAAGGCGACATTTTCTTCACGACTCGCGGATCAACGGGGGTCGTTGCATTATAGTCCAAATAAATGGAATTCGACATGATCAAAAAGTGAAGGGTAGTCGATAAGTTATATCAAGACTGCCTAATAGGCCTTGAAAGTCATATTGTTCAACTTATGAAATCTGAGACCACAATCATTTTGCCATACAAGATCTCAGATTTTAATTCACTGCTGCAATTAGTGTTCTGATATAGTTGACATTGGGTTCTATCATTTTAGCGTGGAATTGATGCTAATGGCTTATTTTCGTCTTCCTTTTCAAATGGGAGTATCTCTTGCTGAACGATCTTTAATTTCTTAACCTTGGCTTCTTAGATCCAGTTTTGCACATGTCCTTTTCTCTGATATTCATGGATATTCTCAGATTGATTCAGGAGTACCCTCCTCCATCTCCATCCAGTTCGCTAATCCTCTTTTAAGCCATAGGGTAACGTATCAAAGTGACAGGTGTAGCGTTTCCTTACATGCATTAACTTGCATGATCAGCCGCTCTTTTTAAGTGAGTTGATCTAATACCTAATGGCACTGGTCAATATCCCTCGCCTTTCAAAGTCTCAGTAGGCGTGGGTTCAACTCGCTCAGAAACGTTCGAATTCCGTCAAAGGTCACTCCCTCTACAGTCGTGACAATTGAAAAATGACAGTTGGACGATCGGGGCTGACGTAATAGACTATCCATCACTGCCGCCGAACATAATAACTGCCGAGATGATGAGCCCAGCGAACCCTATTGCCCAGATCAGAAGATCGTATTTTGTGGTCTGAGCATCAATCTTTGTCCTCTATCTCGACTTCGGTGGTTTCCAGTCAAAGAGCCCGATTATAAATGCGGTTCAATACGTTGGTTGATGCCATCGGCATATTGGTAATACGTTCAGTGATCTCGTTTGCTACGTCTGCTTTAAGTCCAAACTTACGAAGCAAATGAGAAATACGTGAAAACTCCAGGTTTGAGTTTTTATCTTCCACGATTCAGATCAGACTATGAATCAATGGTTTCGATCAGAACTTTGAGTAGAGTAAAATATTTGGCTTGATCTTACACCCAAAACCTCAGATACCTCATCCGAGTTTCTTGGTTCAACAATGTTCCTTTAATCATCTCATTAACAAGACGGAAGAATATTAGTGCAATTCCCTTTGAACGAACAGGTGAACCAATCTCCAGAATCTACTGAAGAATGGCCGTTTCATTATTAGCCCACATCACACATGCCAGAGAATAGTTTGATCTGTGAGGTTGTCTTCCAAATCATTGAGATCAATGATACCTTGGTAATTCACTGATAAATACGTAATATGGTAGATTCACAGTCTATCCTATTGTGTCTGTGATTATACTCTCTCAAACAGAATGGTACAATTTTTGTCACTTACCGATATAATTCCCCATCTTTCACTAAAATACAAGATAAATCATGATACACTTTGTTCATTTGGGCTTAAAGACCCTATCGCCCCTGTATATTATAGCCTTCGGGCGATTGATCGCCGGTTGTAATGATTCATCTATTCTGGATGTTGAGCTCCAGATCCCCGATAAGGATCAACAGCTTGAACTCACCCCGCCAAATGCCAACCCCGAACCACCGGAATTAGTGGAACGCTACCGTGAACTCTGGATGGAGATTGTATCGAAATATGGAAAATCATTAGAAATTGATTCGGTTGCTGATGTGGAAGCAAATCGCTTAGCCATTGAACTTGCCCAATATGACGGCCCGATGGCACAAGTATTTGAATTTATTAAGGCTGGTCTTGAGATTGCCGCCGATTCGGAAGGACAATCAATTGAGGAGATCAAAGAGGAACTAAGTCAGAGGGTGGGAAATTCCAGTTTTAGCGGTGCAAATTGTCCAGACTGCAAATCGCTGTCAGATTGTACGAGTCGGTGCGAGGAGACAAGGCATCAAGACGATACTTAGACGGGTGCATGGGCTGCGGGCGAGGCTGTATTATGTGGTGCCGCTGCCGCCAGAGCTTTGATTAAAAAACCCAATCTCGGTGGGCTCTTAGGGGTCTCAATAGTTAAGGCTGGTTGTATCTCAAAGGTTGCTTGGGATGCTTATCAGGGTATAAATGCGAATCGTACTAGCGAAGAGTTGTGTATTCGTAAATGCAATGACCAATTTCCAAAACCTCAGTAATGAAGGAGCGACTATATAAATTTTGGCTTTCCGCAGTGATTCCCTTAGGCAGTTTTGTTTTCTATTGGGCAGAGATTGGCCGAGATAATCTTGGCCGAGATGGTAATCCCTACAGTGGAACAGTCACAGATCTGCTATGGGGAGCACTGGTCACGATCATTTTAATGGCCACTATGTATCTATATTTTCCCTTCAGCAAAAAGATTGAACGCTTAGTCCAGCATGGAGCTTCGGGATAACTTGCAGCAGCGGTTTTTCCCTCATTGGGCTTATGATGGACAATGTAGGAGGGTATGCGTGGGGGGCTTATGCATGGTTCTTTTTTCTGTGGATCACGGCTGATTTTGTAGGTATGCCCAAGGAGCGCAAGCGGCGTTACGAACGATCTCTTTTCAAGCGTCAAAGGCCAATTGAGGAAGAATCTGCCCACTTGGATAAAGCCGAGGCATAAGGCTTTTCACCATACTTGTAGATTTGTTTTGGGATGCTCCACCATAATCGGTGGAGCCTCATTGTTCTGAAAAAAGACAAAAAAGCGTCAATTTCTCGCTGAATTTTCGCTGAAAATTTAGAGGTGTGCTAAAGCCTCTATATTCTGTAAATGATCATATAGTTCTACTATTGTCCACAATATTACTTCACCCAAATCTACACTATTCTACGACATTTAAAATCACACTCATTCAACTTGACATGATTCAAACTAGTTTTCAGTATTGGTTGACTTCCTGTGACGCACTTTTTAGAATTGACTCGGAAGTTTTGTAAACGGCTCCACTTCTATACATTCATTGATCAGATTGGACGGATTTAGAGAGATAAAACAATTGATCCGAAACCCTGAGCAATTCAGAAGAATCGGTATTCCTCAAAACTTCCATAGCCACGCTTCTACTTGCCACCTTGATTTCCCCCGTAGATTCGGTAGGCGGCTTGAAAGGGATACGAAGCGATAATACATTGGATGGATCATTGCATAGATTTCGTAATGCTTTGCCAGACAGTGTAACTTGGTCTCCTGGATTTTTGATTTCTTTTGAATCAACCATTGAAAGATCTCCGTACACAATTCCTATACCAGATCGCATAAATAAAGTAGCATGCTACCACTTTCGATATCCCCTTCCCCTAAGATTAATCAATCCAACAGCCGACCAGCCAGTAGCAAAAGATCCCTTGCACAAAATTTCTCATCATTGGGAATGAGGATATCATCTCCGTGAGATTCTTCCCCACAGGGAATTGTGAACGCCAGAAAACTAGAAGAGAACAAATACATCCATTGTGCCACCAACTATAAATCTATTTTCTGGAATTGTAGTGTTGTAGGAAAGAATCAACTCTTCAGATGCTCTTTCAAATTCATTTTTAGCAGTCTCTGTGCAGTGTCCACGTAATCTCTCAAATACTCTACGCTCAGTGAGTAAATTGCATCATCTTGTAGGAATTTTATCAAACTTTGCAATGAGATTGAAAGGCCTTTCGGCGGGAGGATTCGCTATTCGATCCGTAGAAAGATCTATGTATTTTTGTTCAATGTCGTATCCTATGCACCCCCGATTCAGCTTAAATGCTGCCAATGCAGTTTGACCGCTCCCGAGAAAAGGATCCAGTACAGTATCTCCTTCGTCTAAATACAGCAAGATTAATCGGCGAACCAGCTCAAGAGGATAGGGGCACGGATGATCAATCGTTCTTGGTGGGACAGGTGCAATATGCCACACATTGTTGGCAACATCATACTTGAATACCGTGTCAATCGGGTGCGATTCACTATTTCCCCTTCGTTTTTCACCCGGCTTACGAAAAACAAGGATATACTCTGTCATAATGTTTGGGTAGTAATAACCCGATTTTTGATGCTGGATATAGGAACCAGCACGCTTGACTCCTCCAGTCACCTTATTCCAGATAATATCCTGATGAAATTCCCATCCTATGTTCATCATTCTTGGGGTGATCAACATAGGCAGAGGATAGTGATGTCCGTTTTGCAACAGAGTGCCTATGACGATGGCACAAAAACCCCCGTCTAAAGTGACCCTTTTCACCTCCCTAAAAACAGACTCTATATTGTCAAGATAGGACTCAATCGAATCGCCGAATTGAGAATAGGCACGCTCTCTGTACCATGCCTGTTGTCCATCTTCATTCTTTACCTGATGTCTGTCATAGTCGATTGCATCCCAGTAGGGTGGAGATGTGACCGTCAGAGCAATTGAATTATCCTCGCACTGCTCCATCTTTTCAGAAGATTGACAATGAAACACTGGATGGTTTACAGTCACAGATGCAGTCTCGCTGAAAGAAAGGGACGGTTTTTGAACTAAATTCTTAGATCCATGCCCTTGATCAGCAAGTGGAAAAATCTTCAGTTGTTGCATTTATATTGTCACACTTTTGCGAGACAATCTGCACACCGAACGGAACACAAAATTCATTCAAAAAATATACATGTGCCTCAGATCCTCCTCAACTGGATGGTTCCTGTCAATGGATGTACGCAGGACAAAATCAAGTCCCAAAGGATATGAATTCCAACATAATCCATGAGCAAATGTTTCTTGACTCTGAACCATTCTATCTCAACAGGTTCACTGATGTAGAATTCATGCACTGATCAACAAACCAGTGAGACGATTTCTATTGCAGTTGGCATCATTTCACTAGTACACCAACAGGATGATTGTGTACTAGTGTAGTCTTTTCATGACATTCCTGCTGAAAGACTTCCCCTACCCATAGATCAATGATACGGCAACCAAAAATGACCTGTATACGTAAAATAACCCTTCGCCGCGTTCGTCTAGGGGTCAAGGACGCCGGCCTCTCACGCCGGTAACACGGGTTCAAATCCCGTACGCGGTACCCTACTTCTTCTTGCCTGAGACCTCCTGTGGACTCAATATATTGTCAATCAATCCATACTTTTGTGCTTCTTTTGCACTGAGCCAGTAGTCTCGATCAGCATCCTTTGAAATCGTTTCCACATCTTTACCCGTGTGCTCTGAAAGAATTTCGTAGAGACGCTGTTTCAACCACAAAATTTCTCGTGCCTGAATTTCAATGTCCGATGCCTGCCCTTGGGCTCCGCCTAACGGTTGATGGAGCATGATACGAGAATTCGGTAGGGAAGCCCTTTGACCTTTTGCTCCAGATGAAAGAAGAACGGATCCTAAGGATGCGGCTAATCCCACGCAAATCGTAGCAACAGGGCACGCGACAAATTGGATCGTGTCATAGACCCCTAAACCGCTGTAGACCATACCGCCCGGTGAGTTGATATAGATGTTAATATCCCGTTCAGGATCCTCACCCGTAAGAAACAAGAGTTGAGCAATCGCAAGGTTGGCTACGACATCATTGATCGGGGTACCCAACATGATGATACGATCTTTCAGGAGACGACTGAAGATATCGTAGGCACGCTCACCTCTTGAGGTCTGCTCAACCACCATAGGAACAAGTGTGTTCACAGATTGATCTCCCAGACCCTTGGTATAGATGCTCTCTGGGAACTGGAGACTCTTTGAAAACTTAATGAAATCGGCAATCATAGGATCAAAACGAATGGTAAATGAAGAAAGGATTAAGGGGCTGGAGCTTTCGACGCAGTTTTCGTCAGATACTCAACTTGATGGAAATAATCACGTGAGTCTTTAGGAACATCAGTATATTCTAAACTAAACTGAGATAACAGTTTATTGAGAATCTCATCTCGATCGGGATGAACGCTGTCTAGAAGTTTAATGCCCATCCTCTTGGAGTCGTATTCTTCTGGGACTGGAAGCTCCTTCAGATCTTCCTCAATGGCATTGGCCATAAAATCCCACTGAATATTTGAGGATAAACGTATGAGAGCCATATTGTGACCATCTATTTCTGTGTGTTCCAAATTGTAGAACGCTTCAAGATAATTGTCAGGAAGAGAGAATGGATGTAAATCAAACATACGCCTTTTCAGTGCAAACTCCAAGAGGTTTAGGGTTACCAGATGAAACTCCTCTTCTAAATACTCTTTCACCCATGATTGCAATGCATCCGCAGAATCAACATCATCTCTACTGATCCGACGTGCCCATTCATCATCAATCTCTGGCCAATCGTAGCGAAGTGCCTCAACAATCCTGACATCATACACTGAGAGAGCTGAGTCCGGCACATGGATTTGTTTCTGGGCACCGTCTTTTTCGATCTTGACACGATCACCCACAGATTTTCCCTTAAATAAATCACGTAACTTGTCGTTTTCTGATTGATCAGCATCAATATACGATGCATAATCAAAGAAATGCCGCTGAACTGAATCTCCTCCGATCATCATCTGGTCAGATGCTTGATCAACTTCAAATTTTTGAAAAGTGACCTGATCAAAAAGACCATCTTGTGGATCTCCAATTCGTTCAAGCGATGTGAGGGGCCGTGGTTTGATGTGTGAAACCAGCCGTTTTTTGATGTAAAAATCAATATGTTGATCACTTATATGAAACCGGGGGATTCGAAGGATCTGTCCAGAGAGATCCTTGAGTCGTATCTGCGGAGCCACATAAAATTCCACATGTATCAGTAGATCTTGGTCTAAGGCATACTCACGCTTAACTTCTTTACTCTTACCAACCAATGTGTACTGTTTATTTGAATCGACAAAATCCTCCCACACTTCCTTGAGAAGATTCTCCACAACGTATTGCTCAATATTTTTTGCATACCTGCGACGGATCAGGTTTACGGGTATATGCCCCGGACGAAATCCTGGAATCCTTACAGATGTGCGAAACTTCTTCACCGCAAGCCGAACATCCGTTTCGAGATCCGAGGCATCCGCTTTAATCTCAAGAACGCGGACCATATCCCCCGTCTCGTAGATGTTTGTTTCCATGTAGGAATGTATATTATAACTGAATCATACTACCACACTTTAACGCACTTCCAATGGTTAATGTCCCACCTGTCATGACAAACTTTGTCATAGAAGATTCGCCCGTAGGACCGCTAACACTGGTCTTTTCCACTCGTGGACTTATGCGTCTACAGTTTGGACGCTTTCGCTCCGATGAGTCGGAGCAAACGCGGTTTCAGCAGGCAAGGGATGAACTTGAAGCATACTTTGATGGTGATCTAACAACCTTCTCTATCCGACTTGATCAACAAGGAACTGCATTTCAAAAGCGAGTGTGGAATGCAGTCAATGCCATACCATATGGAGAAACACGCTCTTATGGTCAACTGGCTCATCAACTTGGTAATCCACAGTTGGCACGGGCTGTTGGACATGCAGTGGGCTTGAATCCAATTCCCATTCTATGTCCCTGTCATCGCGTCATTGGATCCAACGGTCGTCTCACGGGATACCTTGGTGGAGTTCATGCCAAGGAGGTTCTTCTGAATTTGGAAGCCAAGAAGGCACAACCCAACCTCTTCAACACGTTTTGAGGTAGGTGAACACTGTTTTTAACGACGGCTTCTTACCATACATCAAAATACTAGACCTGTAAATTTGAGCACTCACCCATATTGCCCCAAATACAGATACGATCAGTGATGCCAGCGATATCAACAGTTGCCAAACGGGAACCGACCCAATGGCCAAACGAACCGCCATGGTTACAGGCGATGTGAGGGGAAACAACGAAAGACCCATGGAGATCGCCCCGTTTGGGCTCAGTAGGATCACAGATAAAAACATCATTGGTGCCATGATAGGAATGATCACGGGTATGAGCAGTGTCTGGGCATCTTGGGGAGAATCTACCATAGAGCCAACAGCCGCAAGCAATCCACCGTACATGAGATATCCTCCGATGAAGTACACTACAATCGCCATCACAAGTTGTATGGATAATTCAGATAAAATGAGATCAATTGATGACAGAACCTCCTGACTGCTGGCATCCACCATGGCAGGATCAACAAACAGTCCGACAATTGGCGAAGCGAAGACCAGGCCGCCGATGATGATCAGAAGCCATGTGAGCATCTGAATCAAGCCAACCAAGCCTATGCCCAAAACCTTTCCCATCATCAAATCGATCGGACGAACCGATGAAACAATGATTTCGACCACCCTTGTAGACCGTTCTTCAATAACCCCATACATAATCAATGTACCGTATATCAGAATCGTCATATACATCATCAACGCGAGGATTGTCCCCATCATGACGATGCCTACATCATCCGTGGTAGCATCAACATCCAATGAAGAGTTCGCTGTGGATTGGGCATCCTCATACCCTGTTAGAGCAAAATCCAGTCCGACCGAGCGGTCAAGAATCGCACGAATATCATCGGTTACATTGGCCTCCAACAAAAGATGATCCTTCAGAGATCGCTCAATGATTCCTGCCAGTTCAAGCTGAACTCGAAATCCCCTATCCTGAAAAGAATAGAGAACGGGTTGACCTGTTCCAGAGATGATGGTTTCGGGGATGAGAATAAAGGCATCCATACGGCTTGATACGGCATCTTCAACGGCTGAATCATGATCTCCATCAAAATGAAAAAGTACATGGTTCCCATCATTTTCACGGATCATTTGATCTCCAAGGACTCCGGTCTTATCTATAATGGCAATACGCAAAGACTCATTCTTTCCTCCAAACTCATCGCCAATGGATGAAGACACTCCAATGATGACTAGAGCGAGTAGCCCCACAAGGAGTGCAGGTCCAAGGAGTGTCGTTAGGATAAACGTCCTTGAGGTCACACGCCGCCAACATTCATTGCGCATAATCAAGAGACTCTTACGGCTCATCATGAATCTCCCACGGTTTGAATGAAAATTTCATTTAAGGTCGGTTGAAGCAGCTCAAACCGAAACAACTCAAGTCCGTCCACCAAAAGAAGTTGTTCCAGAAGATCTCTGGGATGGCAACCATCCGAGAGATGCAGAATACATCCATCTTCGCTTCGCTCAAGGTATTGTATAGTTCCTTTTTTCTCCAACTCATCCAGTAATCGAAGTGAACCTGTATATTCCAATGCGAGTTTTTCACGCTTGAAGCGTCGCTTCACCTCCCTGAGATCTCCACTCAACAGGATTTTTCCCTTCGCTATGAGGCAGATGTCATCGCATAGCTTTTCAACCTGATCCATTCGGTGGCTTGCCAATAGGATAATACGACCGTTTTCCTTAAGCTCTGCAATGATGTCACAGAGCAACTCCGAGTTCACTGGATCCAGTCCACTAAAGGGTTCATCCAAAATAATCAACTTGGGATGTGCAAGAATCGTAGCAATAAACTGAACTTTCTGTTGCATCCCCTTGGACAAATCCTGAACCTTGCGGGCTCCCCATTTTTCTATCCCAAGACGATCAAGCCAGTACTGAATTTGATCCATAGCCTCCATCCGCGGCATCCCCTTGAGTTGAGCCAGATAACGGAGTTGGTCCTGAACCTTGATTTTTTTGTAGAGTCCCCTCTCTTCGGGGAGATAGCCCATCTGCTCCTGACTCCATGCACCCACCTCATGTTCATTGAGTGTCACGCTTCCCTCATCAGCAGTCAGGATGTTGGCGATGATGCGGATGACCGTCGTCTTCCCCGCCCCATTAGGTCCTAACAACCCGAGAATTCTCCCCGAATCAGCCCGCAGTGAAATATCAGAAGCGGCCGTGATTTGTCCAAAACGCTTGGTCACATCACGGAGAACCAGAGATCCCATGAGAGAAGAATGTCAAGATGTCGGACGTACAGCAAACGCCGCTTTGCAAGATCAACTTGCTTTTTTGAGTACGGTTTCGGGTACGGGAACTAGATAACGTTCATGGATCACATCTTCATGCACTTGAGCAGTTCCAGTACCACGAAAATCAACTGCAGCGAGCCCTTTCGTTACATTCTGAACCTCACCAATTCCATAGGAAGCGGGAAAGGGTCCGTAATATACAAGCTCACCCTTTTTTAAGGTAGGTTTTGATCGACTTTTCCAATGATACACTTGGACCACTGGAAGCTGATCAAGTTGAAACTGGTTGGACTTCTTTCTTTTTTTAGGCACAATCAAAGGAATTTAGTTGAAAAAACGATTAAACGCCTATTGAACCCAAATGTTTCTGTTTATTTAATTATTTTTGAGCTACCCGATCAGGGTTATCACGAACAAAGGCAGACCATCCACTGTAACGGGGAGTTTCTGATTTTTCCCCCGTTGACTCCCGCTGCTGATGGCACACCGCAACCGCGAGTGCATCCGATATGTCATGTGAAATGGCTTCCTCTGAAGTGTTAAACTTCAAGAGACTCTTAACCATATAAGCCACCTGTTCTTTGCTTGCATTTCCGTTACCGGTGACCGATCGCTTCACCATTTTTGGAGTATACTGAGCCACCGATAGCCCTTGATTCAATACCGATAGCATAGCCGCTGCCTGAGCACGGCCAAGTTTTAGCATCGCCTGTGGATTGTTGCCGTAGACGGGCATTTCAATCGCACAGGTCGTTGGCTTGTACTCCTGTATTATCTTGGTAATTTCCTGATAGATCTGCTGAATACGAACCATGTGATCACCCGTCAATGAAATCAGTCCATAACCGTGAACATGATTGGAGGCATCAATAATTCCATACCCCGTCTGAGACGAACCAGGGTCAATACCCAGAATCACCATCACATCTCCAGATTCGTAAACACTTCCTGCACATCTTGTAAATCATCCAGCTTCTCCACCAATGCATGCGTTTGATAAATCTGATCGGGAGGCTTTTCAACCGTCGTCATGGGAATGCGTACTAGGCGGGAGTCATCCATTGTGATTCCAGCCTCTGTAAGAATGGCCTGAACCGACTCAAACACTTCTACGGGGGTGATCACTGCATACATTTCGTCCATTGATTCTACATCCTCTGCTCCAGCATCAACAACCAGTTCTAACAGTTCCAACTCGTCAATTATGTGGGCAGGAATCTGGATATATCCTTTTCTCTCAAACAGATAGGCAACACTGCCTGATTTGGCCATGCTCCCTCCATTTCTCGAAAAGACACTGCGAACTTCAGCCACCGTACGATTGGTATTGTCTGTCAGTGCGTCAATCATCACTGCAACCCCCTGTGCTGTATATCCCTCATAGGTGCACTCCTTATAGTCCTGCCCCTCAATCTCCCCTGCACCTCGCTTGATCGCCCTTTCAATATTATCCTTGGGCATATTCTTGCCCTTCGCTTTTTGGATGGCAAGTGCAAGACGGGCATTCATAGTCGGATCTTTCCCGCCCTCACGAGCGGCAACCATAATATCACGCGTAATGACGGCCCATGCCTTCGAGCGGCGACTATCGGTTACCGCCTTCTGCCTCTTCACTTTTGACCATTTATTGTGTCCAGCCATACGTCAACGGGACAGATACAGGTTGCGCATTTCGTAGGGGCGTTTATAGTGACGATCCGTAAGTGCATCCACAAACGCAATGGTTTCACCCGTGGATTTCATTTCGGGTCCCAACTCTTTTCGAACCTCTGGAAATTTGGACCATGAGAAGACGGGCTCCTTGATCGCATACCCCTCAAGTTTTGAGTCCAATAATCCCTGACTGCGAAAATCTTCCAGCTTGGCACCTAGAATCACTTTACTTGCAATTCGTGCTACGGGAATACCAGTGGCCTTCGCAACAAAGGGGACTGTGCGTGAAGCTCTTGGATTGGCTTCAATGACATAAACAGCATCGCCCTGAACGACCAACTGCACATTCATTAATCCTACCACTCCTATATAGTTCGCAATCAAAATGGAATACTTTCTGATGAGTTCCAAGGCGGATTCATTCAAGGAATGGGGCGGTAAGACCGCCGTTGAATCCCCTGAATGGACACCCGCAGGTTCAATGTGCTGCATGATCCCCGTTATCCATACATCACCATCAGCATCTCGGACGGCATCGACATCAATTTCAATCCCGTTGTTCAAATATAAATCAAGAAGGATTTCATTGTCGGGCATCAACTTGTAGATATCGGTGACATAACGCTCCACTTCTTCCTTGTTGATGGCGATTCTCATTCCCTGTCCTCCTAAAACATAACTGGGGCGCACCAAAATAGGATACCCGATCGATTCAGCAACTCGTACAGCTTCATACACGGTTTTGGCAATGCCATACGGAGGGAATGGAATGTCCAATTCCTTGAGAATTTCGGAAAACTTACCTCGATTTTCGGCAAGATCCATCCGTTCAAACGGTGTCCCGAAGATCTTGATTCCATGGGCCGACAATTTTCCAGCCAACTTCAACGCGGTTTGTCCACCCAGTTGTACAATCACTCCCGCAGGCTCTTCATGCTCAATGATATCAAAAACTCGCTCCCAGAATACGGGCTCAAAGTAGAGTTTATCGGCAATGTCAAAGTCCGTAGAAACGGTTTCTGGATTACAATTCACCATGATGGCTTCATATCCCATTTCCTGCACCGCCTGAACGCCATGCACACATGAGTAGTCAAACTCAATCCCCTGACCAATGCGGTTCGGTCCACTTCCAAGGATGATGATTTTCTCTTTGTCTGAAACTTCACTTTCCGTTCCACTCTCATACGACGAATAGAAGTACGGTGTAAGTGCAGGAAATTCCCCAGCACAGGTATCCACTAGCAAAAACTTGGATTGAATCTCCATTGATAGTCGATAGTCCCGGACCTCTTCTTCGGTCACCTCATCAGCAACCAGCCATGCAATCTGAATATCGGAATACCCATGACGCTTGAGATTATAGAGCACCTCCGAAGTGAGATCCTGGAGTCGCATTGCTGAAATCTCTTTCTCCAGATCAACCAGCATTTTGATTTGCTGCAAAAACCAGTAGTCTACCCGCGTAATATCATACACCTCATCCATGGATGCACCATGGATAAATGCATTCTTGATCTGCAATGTGCGATCCCAGTAGGATTTTCGAAGGCGCTCTCGAACATGTGGACGCTTTGGGTTTTCGCGATCTCCACCCAAGCCTGCATAATCAATTTCCAAGCTCTGCCATGCTTTCTGGATGCTCTCTGTAAAGGTTCGTCCAATCGCCATGACTTCGCCGACCGCCTTCATCTGAGTGGTCAGTTCTTCGTCTACCCCTTCAAACTTCTCAAAATTCCAACGAGGAATTTTCGTCACCACATAATCAATCGCTGGCTCAAAGCAGGCACTGGTGGTTCCCGTCACATCATTTTTGAGTTCATCAAGGGTATAGCCGACCGCAAGTCGGGCTGCAACCTTTGCAATGGGATAGCCCGTCGCTTTGGATGCCAAAGCGGAAGAACGTGATACTCTCGGATTGATTTCGATCGCAATCATACGTCCATCTACAGGATTGATTCCAAACTGTACATTGCATCCTCCGGCAAACGTTCCAATGGATCGCATCATCCGTATAGCAGTATCGCGCATATGCTGAAACTGCTTGTCGGTAAGTGTCTGAGAGGGTGCAACCGTTACGGAATCCCCCGTGTGGACCCCCATGGGATCTACATTTTCAATGGTACAAATGATGATCACATTGTCGTTTGAATCACGCAGGAGCTCAAGTTCAAATTCTTTCCATCCATACACCGACTCCTCAACGAGCACCTCGTGAACAGGGGACAGTTCCAATCCACGCATAATTTTGCGTTCCAGTTCCTGTGGACTCCAGATGATACCACCTCCAGCCCCGCCAAGCGTAAAGGATGGCCGAATGACTACAGGTAATCCTCCTAGCGACTGAATCACCTCCTTGGCCTCCAATAAACTCTTGGCCACTTGGCTGCGAGCTTGATCCACGCCAATCTGCTCCATCAAATCACGAAACTGCTGTCGATCTTCTGTAATATGAATCGCGTCAATATCAACCCCAATGACCTTGACATCCTGCTCCTCCCAGTATCCCTGCCTCTGTAATTCATCCGCCAGATTTAATCCTGTCTGCCCACCCATGGTCGGTAATACTGCATCTGGGCGTTCTTTTTCTACAATCTTACGAATGGATGCCGATGTCAATTCATCCAAATAAATTCGATCAGCCGTAATCGGATCGGTCATGATCGTCGCAGGATTGGAATTGATCAGGATGACTTCATACCCTTCTTTGCGCAGGGCTCTGCATGCCTGTGTTCCAGAGTAGTCAAACTCACAGGCCTGACCGATCACGATGGGACCAGATCCAATCAACAGGATTTTGTGAATATCAGTACGACGTGGCATCAGTTCGTTTTTCGATCTTGAACCATCTCTAAATAATCTTCAAATAAATAACGGCTGTCATGGGGGCCTGGTGAGGCTTCAGGATGATACTGGACACTGAATCCCTGAAACTGCTGAAATCGGAGTCCTTCAACGGTATCGTCATTGAGATTCATGTGTGAAATCGTAGCAATATCGGAATCTACTGATTCTGGGTCAATGGAAAACCCATGATTCTGGGTCGTCACTTCAACCTTTCCAGTGGCGAGATTTTTCACTGGCTGGTTTGCACCCCGATGCCCTACATACATCTTGAACACATCTATTTTCTGAGCCAGAGCCATCAGTTGATGTCCCAGGCAAATGCCAAAGAGGGGGAGATTGGTGTCCATCGCTTCTGATACACAGTCAATGGCATCGGGCATGGCACGCGGATCCCCTGGACCATTAGAGAAAAATATTCCATCGGGAGACCATGACAACACCTCCTTGAGAGGGGTAAATCCTGGAAAAACCTTGACTTGGCATCCCAGTACCGCAAAGGTTCGGAGGATATTGGTTTTCACACCATAATCATAGACCGCGATCCGATGATCTCCAGAGTCTGAATACACATAGGGCTCCTGGCATGTGACTCTGGAAGCTAACTCCAGTCCATCCATACTGGGCCATTCAGTGGCTTTCATGATCAAAGAGTCATCGTCAAGGTCGGTTGATGAAACGACTGCATTCATCACACCGCGTTCTCGGATATGAAGAACCAGCTTACGGGTATCGATTCCTGTGATCCCCACCAAGCCGTAACGTACCATATACTGATGGAGAGATTCCTGAGCCAGCTGGTTAGAATACTCATGCGAAAAAGCCCGTACGACCAAAGCTGAAACCATCGGCTGCGGTGCTTCGGTGTCCTGATCATCTGCCCCATAATTGCCAATGTGTGGATAGGTCATCATCATCATCTGTCCATGATAGGATGGATCGGTGATGATTTCCTGATACCCTGTCATACTGGTATTGAAACAGAGTTCGCCCCCACTTTCACCTTTCGCCCCAATGGAGATGCCTGACACCACTGTGCCATCGGCAAGGGCCAGTTTGGAAAGGGAAGTCTCGTGGTTCATTCAATTGCTTGTTTTGCACAAAAAAGCCCTCCCGACATCGGGAAGGCACTCAAATAACCTTAAACCTACAAATATACGAACTCTATCGGACTTTCTATGCTTTGTGTGCTCCCTATGTCAATGATAGAAGGTAGGAGTCTCTATTGTGGAAACATAACCTTTGATCTTTAAGAAGTTCCCCCAAAGATTCGATATCGTTATCCATGTGATTCCGAGAGTTGATCCCTTCATCTACCCCTATCACTGCAACAGTCATATGGACTTTTTGAACCCAAAAAGGTATACTGCTATCATGTCCATGAGACATGTTCTTCCAAGGACCAGATTTTGGATGACAGAAGTTGAGCATCTCGTTTTACTTGCTCTGGATGGATATTTCTGGTCTACTGAATTTTGATCACACTCTACACTTGCTCTCTTCATTGCTCCGTTGATGCGTCAATTGTTTGACAGAGACTTCTATGGTCTGCGTATTCTTGCGACTATGATCACCGTGCAAGTATTGCTATTGCTATGTGTTAAGCTATGGCCGACCTCCTTTGTGCCAAGCCCACCCGCGGTTGTCTATTCCGACTCTGAAGTGATTCAAATGGAAGAAGTCATCTCCACACAACAATCGAAGCGTACTCCACCCCCGCCCGCACCCCTGCCACCTGTGGTCCGATCGGAAGATATCATTTTAGAGGACGAAATCACCTTGGATGATGACCCTTTAATCGTAAGTATGATACCCGTTTCCGAGCCTCCCCAAGAGATGGATGGCTCTGCACAGGCAGGAGTTCCTCGCTCAGAACCACCCAAGCCCATCCGAATCGTCACCCCAGACTATCCAAGATCCGCCCAGAGGCGAAAGGTGCGTGCTGAAATCATTATCCATGTGGTTGTCAATCAACAGGGGCATGTACAGTCTCCAAAAATTATAGAACGCTATCTGATCAGTGAAACGGGGAATCAGAAAACCTTGGTCAATGAGATCGGTTATGGATTAGAAGACGCAGCTGTCAACGCAGCCCTAAAATCGCTCTTCCGCCCAGCTAAAAAAGATGGTGCAACGATAGACAGCCACCATCAGTTATCGTTCAGGTTCGGGATGTAACATCATGGCAGGTCACGCCATGATGCATCTTTTACTTCAAGTTTTTCTCCATAATCATCGGACATCTCCTTCTTTTTAGGAATTGGACGACGGCCTTGACCATCAGACTGTACGACCTTGTAGAGCCTCCAAACCGCTTTGAAAACATAATAAGCAATCAAAACCAATAAAACCCCTGTCAAAAATCTCATCCTAATTATTTTATGGCTTAGGTTTACATTTTACGATGCCACTACCATCAAGATACATCATAGACTGCAAAATCATGATGGAACTTCAAAAAATCATCCCAAAAAGTGCAAACTTGCACGAGGTTTTAAGTTTAACGTATCTCATCCTATCTCGAAACTTTGATCCTTTTTCCAATGCTCCAATTGGATAAGGTGGATTTTATCTCTCATTAATTTCATTCATATACATCATGACTGAGTCGTCTGAAGATTTACATATTCAGATGGATTTTAACCCATCTGTCTATATCAATGCATCCTTGACCATGCCTACTACATTCGATGTGAAGATAATGATGATACGGGAACGGATTGAGAAGACGGGAATCGTTCAATCTATGGTGAAGCACCTCCATGATCCGCGTGATCCTAATCAATCAAAACACTCTCTGGAAAAAATGCTTTTGCTATGGTTTGTGCGAGTGATTCAGGGGTTGGATCCATCAATCAAAGATTCAGATGTAGCCCCCGCGTTGAAATCCATCCACACTAAGGAGGATGGTCATATCGTTGTCCATCAAGACAGTGAACCAATATCCCAACCCATGATTTCGGTATTGTGGAGCTTACTTGGTTTACCCAACAATTTCATGGAGATGGAGAAGGGCCTTCTGAGGATAGCAGTAGAAAATATTCTTGCACGTAATGGCGATAACCGCCCCGCTGAAGTCATCCTTGATGTAGGTGTGATGCCCACTGACTCACACGGCATACAACCTGTCATTCGAAGTATTACTCGTGATATTGATGTAGCCCTTCTGCCGTTGTTTATCACATGTGCAGAAACTGGAGATATACTTGGTACAGAACGACTTCGAGACATACAGCACAAGGTCATCTACAGCCAGAGCTTCGCCATTGCGATTGGAAAACACATTCAAGCATGTGTATCTGATCGGGTCATTTTCCGTTTAAATGCAGACTTCAATCGGCATCATGTGTTTGAAGATGTGGACCGTGCTGGATTGTTTTATGTGATGCGTTTTCGTAAGAATAAGACACTCATGCAGATGGCCGAAGCACATTTTGATGAGAACGGTTCGTCGCTGAACGCTTACAACTACGTAGAATTGACGTACCGAGCGAACAATTGGAACTACAAACGGCGGATGGTCATGATCGTAAAGCCTCGTCAAAGTGAATTGTATGAAGATTACTTCTTTCTGCTAACCAATCTTGATAAAAAGATCTATTCTGCAGAAGATGTGGCCAACATGTACGAAATGCGTGGAAAAGCTGAAAAGCATCAAAATGAAATCAATATGTTCATCGATCGAGTGATGGAGTCTTCAGCAAAAGATCTACGCTTCTGCAACGAAGAGAAGGAGATGAGCCATAAAGATGTACCTGAATCCGTGGAATCCCCGCAGTTTACTATCAAGAATGGATTGCATCTTCTTTCGGCTCTTTATGTATATCAAATCTTGGTCAAACCACGCACTAACCCAGTGTAAGCAATGATTCTTAAACGGTCTATCTGAGTCCATCCCAGTCATTTCGTAACGCGGGCTTTCTTGCCATTCTAATGATCGTTCCCCCTGCAAACAAGCCTATGGAGCCAGAATGGTTTGACCTACTCACAGAGTACCCCTTATCGTTCTTGATTCTTGGGGATGAAGCCCATTGCCAGTTGATATGAAGTCTTTTCCAATCTGGACTCATCCTGACAGCATTCTAGAGCCTCGCTCACGGTTAAATGGATCGGGTAAGGAATCATGAACTTTGGTGCAAGGTCGCACCATGGCTGTAGTACAAATTTTCGGTTCATCAATCTTGGATGAGGCAAAATTATTCGTTTTGTGTTGCACGTCACTTGCCCTACTGAGAGAAGATCCACATCCAAGGTCCTCGGACCATAGGGCACATTGCGTTGCCGCTTAGCCTGATGTTCTAGACTCTGACAGTAATCAAGCAGATCTCCCACAGGTACATCAGTATCCACCTCCACCACAGCATTGAGAAAATCAGGGAATTGGTCTTCAGGCCTTAACGTATGTGCTGCACTTTCGTAAACTGGAGAGCATTGAATGGTCTCCGTCATCTCTTTGAGTCCATCAACGGCGAGCTGCAACCATGCCAATCGATCACCCAAGTTAGACCCTAAAGCTATATATGCACTGTGCATGACTGTGTACCCCCGCCAGGACTCGAACCCGGATATACGGCTTAGGAGGCCGTCGCTCTATCCTGTTGAGCTACAGGGGCTACTTGATTGCGAAATTGAAGAATCCTTTCTGACACAATACCCCCAAAGATCGCACTACCGGCCACAATCACATCCGCGCCATGATCCACGATCGTACGCACATTGGTGGACTTGATTCCTCCATCCACTTCAAGAAGTGCCCGACTACCACTTTGATTGATCATCCTTCGCAGCTCACCAATCCGATGGGCTGACTCAGGGATGAATGACTGACCCGAAAATCCAGGAAAGACCGACATGATCATGGCCACATCCACCTCACCCAGCCATGGTTCAATCTCAGAGAGCGGAGTATCTGGATTCAACGTGATTCCTGATTTACAACCCAACGCTTGAATATCGCGAAGTGTCTGACCAACATCGGTACAGGCTTCAACATGCACGGAGATGATATCCGAGCCAGCATCAGCAAATTGTTTTAGATAACGCTGAGGTTCCTCAATCATCAGATGGGTATCCAGAATCACCTGCGTTCTTTTTTTGAGAGGCAAGAGTGCCACAACAGCGAGCGGGCCAAAAGTTAGATTGGGCACAAAATGCCCATCCATGACATCAATATGCAACCAGTCAGCCCCTGCATGAACAGCTTCCTGTGCATGTTCTTCAAGCCGTGCAAAATCTGCCGACAGGATGGAGGGGGCAAGAAGCATGGCCCTTATGAAAAGAGGGCTACAATAACCGCCATCAAGAGGACATTGACCAGTGCGACTGGAAGTAAGACTTTCCAGCCAATCTGCATGAGCTGGTTGTACTTAAAGCGTGGTAACGTCCAACGAACCCACAAAAATAGAAATCCGAAAAAGGCAACCTTTGCAAGCAAACTGCCAACCTGTAAGAGCGATAGCCATAGAGAGCCTTCAAGGGCGGGAAAAGCTGCCATCAGCTGGGGTTCAAATGGAATGAGATATCCTCCAAAGAAAAGCGTGGCGATCACAAACGAAGCAACAAACCAGTTGACATACTCCGCAAGGAAAAACATGCCAAATTTCATTCCGCTATATTCAGTATGATACCCGCCTACCAACTCCTGTTCCGCCTCTGGTAGATCAAAGGGGGCACGGTTGGTTTCGGCAAACGCGGTAATGATAAAGAGAAGTGCACCAATCGGGTTTCGGAAAAAATTCCACCCCAGAATAGCCCCTCCCATCGCCTGATCCTCCACGATCTCCACAACACTCAACGTGCCAGCGGTGATCACAACACTGGCAACCGCCAGCCCCATGGAGAGCTCGTACGAAATCATCTGGGCACTGGAACGCAACCCGCCAAGCAATGAAAATTTACTGTTACTGCTCCATCCCGCGAGGGTCACTCCATACACCGATACACTGGTCAATGCCAGAATAATCAAGACTCCTACCCCACTGTCCACAATGACAAAACCCCTTGCATAAGGAATCAGGGCTGGAACCGTCATGGCAATGACAACCATCACCACCGGGGCAAGGGAATGAACAAATTTACTCGCACCCTCGGGAACGGTGTCTTCCTTAAAGACTAACTTGAACACATCTGCAAACGGCTGAAAAAATCCAGCAGGTCCCACCCGATTAGGGCCAGGCCGATTCTGAATGTACGCTGACACCTTGCGCTCGGCATAGACCAGACACGATGCCGAAATAAGCATAAAGTTGATCACGCCAAAGCCAATCAAGGCCAATAATCCAGGGTGCATATCCATGACTAGCCCATCACCTCCATCTCCATTGAGGAAAGTTGAACACCACCAAGCCCCATGGCTTCATAGGTGGCCCCCAAAAATGCGGGATTCGCTTCGCTGAGGTGATTCATCATTTTTCTTGGGCCTTTCGGTACATCTCTGACACCGAGTTTTTCTAGAAGGATGGGGATGATTTCCCAACTCGGTTTACAATTAATATAATGAGATTCATTGTGCCATCGGTCAAATGGAGTACCATGACGATCGGCACGACTGAGTCCCATCTGCATCATCAGCGTGCGATTGGTCCCCTTGATGACCTTCGCAGGAACGACGCGTTGTGCACGCCCAGACTCATTCACATAGGTACCAATCGTTTCAGCGACCATAGCAGCGGGTAGAGCAACCCTAGTTGCAGGCAATGTCTGATTGGTTGTATTGTAGTAATGTAAAATGACATCCATATCAACCAAGGATTCCAGACTGCATAGCCCAGATGCAACAGGATCATCTTCAAGAACATACATAGCGTCAAACTCTCCCGATTCAATGCGGGCACGCCATAAAGGAAGATCCAAGGGCGGTATTCCCAATCGCTCGCACCCCTGACCATTCGGAGTCCGATCATCGGTTCTCAACCAGCCATCACCATGACCAATGTCCACATGAGGAATAAAACCTGCTACCTGCCCCCCGACCGCCTCAGCAAGCTGGAGCAGCATCCAATTATCTTCTACGGTTGCATAAGCCGAGCCAATGAACAGCATGTTTTGTCCATGGTGACCCAGAAGATCTACGACACGTTGAAAAGAGGTGTCCCACGAAGTTTGCTCTGTGTTCTGATCCACCGAAGGCCCTGCAGGACGGTCTTCATTAAAACGCTGATACGTTAAACGATCTTCATCGGGGAGCCAGAACTCGTTGACATCAGGGTTGTCACGGGGAGTAATGCGGAGCACAAGATTGTCACGCACCCACAGATAGCAATTGGATCCCTTCGCATTCGTTGTGGTAATGGATGGCGTACTGGCCATTTCCCAAATTCTGGCCTGAAATCGAAAATCAACCGATGTGAGAGCCCCAACAGGACAGATGTCAATGACATTCATGGAGTAAGGCTCGTCAAACGATACCCCAGGTGGAGTGATTGGGTAATTCTTGACTCCTCGTTCAATGATGGTGAGCTGACCACTCTTGGAAATTTCATCCGTGAAACGGACGCATCTTGTACAGTTGATGCATCGTTCTGCATCCAGAACTACTCGCGGTCCTAGTTTTACTTTCTTGGGTTTATGAACCTTTTTAAATTCAAATCTTGATCCCTCTGGCCCATATTTATAGGCCTGGATCTGAAGAGGACAGTGTCCTGCCTGATCGCAGATGGGACAGTCAAGTGGATGATTAATCAGTAGAAATTCCAGCGTGTCGCACTGTGCATCCTTGACCTTTTCACTGGTACGGGCGGTATGGATCACTTGACCATCTGCAATCACATGGCTACAGCTGGTTTGGAGTTTTGGAAAATACTGAATGACGGGCTCCCCATCCTCGTTCACTTGAATCTCTCCAGATGCACGATCACGTGCAGGAGCTCCAATATCGACAAGACATTGCCTGCAGTTCGCAGGGATGGACATGGACGGATGATAACAAAAATGAGGCAGTTCAATTCCGTGATCCAGACAGAACTGGAGCAAGCCGGGCTGACCCTCAAATTGATACTTTTTCCCGTCAATGATCACTTGGGGCATCTTATATGGTTGGTTCTGGTGATACACGTACCCCTATGGCAGTCATCGTTAGCAGGGGTGCCTTTTCAGGGGCGTGGACAGGATGGTGCATTTCAATCGTCTCGTCTAACTCTCCAAGAAGACCATGGACAACAACATGCCGTCCTGAGAGATCCTTCGGCACAACAAACGCATACTCTCCATTTTCTTTGGACTCTACAACAACGCGTAATCCTTCACTGTTTGCAACGCTTCGTAGCATAAACCAGCAGCCCTCCATCTGACAAACTTCATGAATAGTTCCTTCAACGATGAAGGGACGCTCCTGATAGAGATGAGGCTCCGTCAGGACGGCATCCACAGGAATAAACTCCGTCGCTGGCTCTTCAAAGACTCCATAGATATCAGGTTGCATCGTTTCGGATGGCTGACATGCAATCACACCAAAATACAACCATACAACGGAAAACACTTTCATCATGTGATTACGCATTGACGGCCCAAGATGAAGGACGACACCGTCGCTCAAAATCGTCACGAAAACGGTTGATGGTATTACGGACGGGCCACGCGGCAGCATCGGCAAGAGCACAGACCGTACGCCCTTCCATCTGATCACAAAGATCCAGTAGTAAATCTAGATCACGCAGATTGCCTTCTCCGTCATCAATCCTTGTAATCAGATTTTCCATCCAGCCAGTGCCTTCACGACAGGGCGTGCATTGTCCACAACTTTCATGATGGTAAAAGCGGGCCACTCTTCGGAGAAAGGCGACCATATCGGTATCCTCATCAAGAAACAGCATTCCAGCTGTTCCCAACATTGAACCAGATTCTTTGAGGCTCTCAATATCCATCGTCACACCATCAATCATGTCTGCACGAAGAACAGGAACCGATGCCCCGCCGGGAACCAATGCCTTGAGTTTCTTGCCACCACGCATGCCACCAGCGATCTCAAGAAGATCCGTGATCAGCATTCCCGTCGGATACTCATACACTCCTGGACGATTCACATGCCCGGAAATCCCATAGAGCAATGGCCCAGGGTTTTTCTCTGCACCAATCCCAGCAAACCAGCCCCCTCCTCGCTCCATAATCAGGGGGGCACAAGCCAGCGTTTCTACGTTATTAATCGTCGTAGGGGCACCCCAGATCCCTGATTGTGCTGGGAAGGGAGGTTTAATTCTTGGATAGGCACGTTTCCCCTCCAGAGATTCCATCAGGCTGGTTTCTTCGCCGCATATGTATGCACCAGCTCCTTTATGGATGATGATATCCATGTGCTGCTGTGTTCCCATCATATTCTCTCCAACTAGCTTCGCTTCATAGGCTTTGGAGAGCTCCTGTTCCATCAGAGTGATCCAGCTGGCATATTCTCCACGAACATACAGGTAGCAAGCTCTCATGGACATGGCATAACAGGCAATCAGGATCCCCTCAAATAAGAGATGCGGATTATATTCCATGAGTTGGCGATCTTTGAATGTGCCCGGCTCGCTTTCATCAGCGTTGCAGCACAGATAACGCGGCTTGTCTGGATCAACAGGCGGCATGAAACTCCATTTCAACCCCGTGGGGAATCCAGCTCCCCCTCTCCCACGAAGTCCACTGCGTTTCATCTCTCCGATGACATCTTGAGGACTCTTTTCAGAGAGGACTCTGCGTAAAGCTTCATACCCACCCTGATCACGATAAATATTCAAGTGGTGCAAGTTCTTCACCGGGGGCAAGAGCACCCGCTGGTAGGATTTCCAGTCACCTGCTTTTGTCATCGTAACTGATTCTTAGAATGGATTATAGGTTTGATCACGTTATTGCGTCCGTTTGGATTGAGGGGGTGTCTGATAACTCTCAATCGCATCTGCATCACTGCGTCTATTGTCCCCCATTTCATCTTCATCCTGAGGTAAAGTAATAGAGACAAAGGGCAGTGGTTGACCTGTTTCCATGGCCTGGATCAATGTATCTATTTTTTCAGGGGTCAAATGATGGGCGTAGGGGCCGTTATTGACCTGCATCATGGGTGCTGAACCGCAGGCACCAAGACACTCTGCTTCCTGTACGGTAAAGCGTCCACACGGGGAGGTATGCCCACGCTTGACCTTCAATTTTTCTTCAAGATAGGCCAGAATATCATATCCGCCTGTAAACTGGCATGAAAAACATGTACATACATCCAAGACGAATGCCCCTTTCTTTTCCTTGTAATACTGTGTATAGAAAGTTGCCACCCCATAGACCTGTGCATAAGGCAGACCCAGCTCGGTCGCAACGAGTTGCAGCACCTCTGGCGGCAAAAATCCAAACTTTTCCTGTGCAAGCCAAAGCGTCCACATCACCGCACCATCGGATGTAGGATACTGACGAACCCATGCAGAAATCCTGTCCTTTTCATCACTGGTAAAGTTGAGTTCATCGGATGAAAAATGAGGTTCAGGGTCTGGATCTGGAAGTCGAACGACTGGGTTGCGAATAAAATCTGCCATGCTACCGATCGGCCTCCCCCATGACAGGATCAATGGAGCCAATCAAAACCACAATGTCCGCAACAGGATGCCCTTCCATCATGGATTCCAGTCCCTGTAAATTGGTAAACGATGGAGCATTTAATCTTGCACGCCAGGGACACCCAGTTCCATCACTTTCAAGGTAAAACCCTAACTCACCTTTGGGAGATTCAATGGCATGGTAGGATGCCACTCCTTTGGGCGGTGCCACTCCAGTTTCAGTATACATAAAATCATGAATCATTCCTTCCATGGAGTAATAGACTTCATCCTTGGATGGATAGGCTTTTTTTGCATCATCGGTTCGGATAGGGCCTTCTGGCATCTGCTCCAAACACTGGTTGATGATTTTGATGCTTTCAAGCATTTCTTCCACACGAATGTGATAACGTGCAAGACAATCCCCCTCTTCTCGGAGGGGAATGGTAAAATCAACTTCCTCGTATTTGAGGTAGGGTTCAAACGTTCGTATATCATAAGCCACTCCACTTCCACGCAGATTTGGCCCCGTAAGTCCAAGCTGAATGGCCTCATCTGCACTGATCACTCCAATATCTTTGTTACGATCAATCCATATACGATTACGATTGAGCAACTTCTGCCAGCCTTGAATGATGCCTTCATATCGGATGGCAAAGTCTTGAATCATCTCAATGGCTTTGGGGCTGAGATCCGATGCCAATCCTCCAATGCGGCTATGAGATACGGTAAATCGTGCTCCAGAAACCTCATCAAATATATTGTAGAGATCTTCGCGCCCCTGAAAGGTCCATAAAAACACACTGACCGCACCAGCATCCATCAACCCAACCCCCAACCAGAGCATGTGTGAGGAAATTCGGGCGAGCTCGCACATGATCATTCGAATCCATTGTGCACGTTCAGGAACCTCAACATTCGCAATTTTTTCTACAGCCATACACCATGCAACATTGTTCGCATACGGCGACAGGTAATCCATACGATCGGTGTAGGGCATGAATTCCTGATACGTTTTACTCTCGGCAAGTTTTTCGATGCCTCGATGCAAATATCCAATATCCAGCACACATTTTTCAATCCGCTCTCCGTCAAGTTTCACAACACACCGAAGCACTCCATGGGTCGCAGGATGCTGCGGACCAATGTTGAGGGTCATTTCATGCTCAAGAGCATCTTCAATCCGCGACACATCCAATCCCCTCTCTGTACTCAGCCAAGCATCCTTGCTTTCCAATCGTTTGAGAAGCGTCTCGTTATGGCGAGGCCAAAAGGAGAAAATGGCATCCTGATCGTGATAGGGAGTTGCAACGGACATCTCTTAGAATTCGCTTTCGGGTTCTTGGTAACTTTTGACTGGACTTCCCTGACGGGCAGCTGCAAACGGATCCATCGTCAAGCCTCCTTCAGGAGTTCGTGGAGGAAGCGGTAAAGATCCTGGAATACCGAGAAGTGGAAATTCCTTTCTCTGAGGGTGAAATTCAAAATCTTCGGGCATGTACATTCGCCGTAGATCAGGATGGCCTTCAAATTGAATACCTAACATGTCATAGCATTCACGCTCATTCCAATCTGCTGCCTTGAATAAACGGGTGATAGATGGAAGGACAGGATCGTCTTCATCAAGACTCACTTTGAGACGTATCCGTTTTTTTGCATGGATATTCACGAAACAATAATACACCTCATATCGTGGAGCATCTTCCGTGAAGCGATCTACACCAGCAAGGTCCACCAAATAGGAAAACCCAAGCGTTTCTTTCAGGGCAGTACATATCTCTACAAGCGAATCTCTGGTTACAAATACTGTATATTCACCAGCGTAGACGACTACATCCGAGATCCCATCAGGAAACTCTTTCTTGAGAATATCTATGGTATCTGCAACATCGGTTGATGCCTTCTCATGCACATTTTTCTCATCTGCATGAGCTTCGTCAACGGGAGTAAAATGGAATTTAAGTGACTCAGGCATGAACTAGGCCTGATCCATTGAGAGACAAGTCACGACCATCTGCGGTTAGTCTTGCGGATTCAGGCTGTGCAAGTTCTGCATGGGGTGAGCCGCTGGAATAATCGTTGGTAACCGAATACTCATTGCGAATCTTCTCCTGTATATCCATTAACGCATGAATCACGGCTTCAGGGCGAGGAGGACATCCAGGAATGTACACATCCACTGGCATAAAATTGTCAATCCCCTGAACAACGCCATAACAGCGATGCATCCCCCCGCTGGAGGCACATGCTCCCATGGCAATACACCATTTTGGATCTGCCATTTGGTCCCATACGCGTCGGATGGCATGTGCCATCTTGTAGCTGCACCATCCGGCTACAATCATCAGATCGGCCTGACGAGGAGAAAATCGCATGGCTTCACTCCCGAAACGTCCAACATCATATTTGGGGCCGCCAAATGCCATCATTTCAATGGCACAGCATGCAAGGCCCATGGGCATGGGCATCAATGAATTTGAGCGCGCCCAGTTGACGACAGCATCAACGGTGGTTGTAAGATAGCCTGTAGCAGAATCCATATTTATAGGGTTAGGGTGATTTTATGAAAATCGGTATGGTCTGTTTCACTATTCAAACTCAAGTCCCCCCTTCTTGATATCATACAACAGCCCCACCGCTAGGATCAGAATAAAGATCGTGATGGCGACCAATACCCCCATTCCAATTCCCGCTTCAAGAAAGTGTTTATGACTGACCGCCCATGGATACAAAAAGACCACCTCCACGTCAAAAACAATGAAGATCATGGCCACCAAGTAAAACTTGACCGAAAATCTCTGATGAGCCGTTCCAATAGGGTCCATTCCACTTTCGTAGGCACTCATTTTGACACGGTTCGGTCGACGAGGACCCAGTAAGCGTTGAGCAAGAAGAAGCGTCAGAGCAAGGCCAGTCGCCATGCCCAGCATAATCAACAGTGCAATAAACTCACCACTCATGTTGTATGAACGACTACGATTTTATGGAGATATCTTGACGAAATTTAAAGATACGAACTGATCTGTACATCTAAGCAATGTGCATGGATAGCATTGCAGAAAAACTCATGAACGATCTCGTGCTGATCCCTGCAAACGGAGCATTAAACTTGCGAACTGGATATTTGACCATTCACCGAGTTTGTACGAACTGGCGATCAATACATGAGATCATCATCCACAGCAAATTCAGATGATCAACTTAGCCATGTGAATGACCGTAAGAATGTAAGGTTGCAGATCGTGGATGGATCAGAGTATTCAAGCGAATTCAAGAATTCCCATCCCATCGTCACAGTGTCATCAAATCTGCTATCCATCATACTGATATGGTGTCAAGATTGGCTATTTCTTCCGTTTTGGGGATACGATTCAGTCGGCCCGTTAAAATCATGATAAGATCAATGATTGCCCAAGGAATGGTAATGAATGTCCAACAGAGCAAAAGCATGATGATACCGGTTCCTATACGATTCAGATAGAATCTATGAATACCTAACCATCCCAGAAATAGACAAAGCAGAACTGCAACGGTAGTGGATTGGGTTTCCGATGTCGTCCTGAGATCCATTGCAACCCGAACCGGGGGTTGAACAGGACGATGTGACCGATGATCTGAACGACGTGATGTGTTTGAACTGCGACTCCATTTGCGAATGGCTCCCAGAGCTGCTCCCGTAGCGATGCGTCCTCCAGTGCTTTTAACTCCGAGGGCTCGGTTGAGTCCAGTGGTCAGTAAAGAATTTCCTAATCTACGCATGATTGGACCGTTGTATGTTCCGTATTGTGCCTATCTATTCCACGGTAAACCATTCAATGAATTGAACTGCGGCCACAAGGTATGGTTTGCATGATCTTGGGTCATTGCAGAAATCATAACATTTCTTTGCAAATACATTCCAATCATAGACCACATCCTGATCATCACCCACTATTATCAATGGAAATTTCAATCAGAGAAAACCTTTCCAACAGTATTGAATACCTTCATCTCGCATCTTTTCTTCCGATCGATCGTGATCTATTGTGGTTGTACCGAGAATCTACGAAATAATTTTGGAATTCGCTCTCTGAATTGATAATATTTGATTGTTTTTTCGTATCTTTCTGTTTCTGAAGAATCGTGTTACTGAAAGCGGTTCCAATCCTTTCACCAAATTTTTTAATTTACATGTTAGACAATTCTAATTCTCGTAGGGACTTTATTAAAAAATCTGCCATCGGCACAGCCGCAGTTGTAGCTGGCGTACAAGGGGCAACGAAAGCTCATTCCAAAGCATTCGCATCGGGTTCCGTTTTAGGTGCCAATGATGCCATTGTATGCGGGTTTATTGGAGTCGGTGGTCAAGGATACAATTCCCACCTTCTCAATGTCCTGAACCCAATGGAGAATGGACGGCCACGTCACAATGTGCAATTAAATGGCATTGGTGCAGCAGCCTGTGATCTGTTCTCCAAACGTCGGGATCGTGCCTATAACGCACTTGACAGCGCTCGTCAGGCTGCAGGCAGAGACGCAGCCGTTGAAGTGCATGAAGACTATCAAGCCATACTTGACAATCCCGATATTGATGCCGTCTTCATTGGTACCGTCGATCACTGGCATACGAAAATTGCTGTTGATGCACTAGACGCTGGCAAACATGTCTACTGCGAAAAGCCCATGACCAGGTATTTTGCCGAGGGATTTGAAATCTATGATAAAGTCATGGAAACCGGTCATAAATTTCAGATCGGATCACAGTATTGCACGCAGGGAAAATGGCACGCCGCTGCTGAACTCATCCGTGCTGGCCGGATTGGCCCCTTGGTCCTTGCACAAGATTCATACCACCGTAATACTCCGATCGGTGAGTGGAATTATTATGCACTTGAGTCCGAACTTGAGCCTGGCGAAACCATTGACTGGGAAAAATGGCTTGGACCCGTTACCTCTCGTGAGTTTAATCCACAGCATTACCATCGCTGGCGCAAATACTATCCTTACTGTGCTGGAATCCTTGGAGATCTTCTTGCCCATCGTATTCACCCACTGCTTATTGCTACTGGTGCACCAGAGTTTCCGAAGCGCGTGTGTTCCGTTGGAAACAAAAAAATTGGCGATGCCAACCTTGGACCAGACGACCGTGATGTAACCGATAACTGCCAGCTTTTGACAGAATTTCCTAGCGGTCTCTGCATGGTCATCACTGGAAGTAGTGTGAACGAACAGGGATTGGGACAGGTCATTCGTGGTAATGAAGGTACCCTGTACTTTAGTGGCGAAAGCATAGAGCTTCGTCCTGAACGTCCATTTGCTGACTTAGTGGATGGTGAGCAGATGGATAACCTTCAGCCTGGTGTGAGTGTCCAGCATCATATTGGTGATTTCTTCACCGCTATCCGTGAGGATGGAGAAACCAATGGAAATATTGATGTTGCCATTCGTGCACAGACGATTATCTCTATGGCTGAGTTGAGTGAGCGTATGGGAGAAATGATCTATTACAAAGAAGACGATCGTTCTCTTCACACTGGTAGTGGCATGATGATTGAGCCGATGACCTACGCCACGGAAACCCACTAATTTTTCTTTCATCTACGATTAAGCGGAAGGAGTTCATAGTAATTCCTTCCGCTTTTTTTATTGAATGTATCATGCAAACCGTTCAACTGGCCCTCAACGCCATGGCGACACGGTTTGAAATTTTGCTTCACGGAGAAGATCCAGTTGCCCTGAGAGCGGCGGGAGAAGAGGCCCTTGCTGAGGTCAAACGGCTACATCAACGGTTAAGTTTTTATGATCCAAGTAGTACCGTCAGTCACATTAACCGCATGGCTTCACATTCTCCTGTTCAGGTTCCACCGAATCTATTTTCCTTGTTTGAACTATCTCAAGACATCTATCATAAAACGGATCATGCATTTGACATCACCATCGGTCCATTAGTGAAAACTTGGGGATTTTTTGGTGCATCCGGTCAATACCCAACCGATGCAGCTCAATGCGAAGCTATGGAGAAGACGGGCATGGATAAAGTCACTCTCAATGATCAAAACTACACCATCGCATTTGAGCGGGATGGAATGGCTATAGATCTTGGAGCCATAGGAAAAGGCTATGCTATTGAAGAAGCTGCCCGTATCCTTCTTGAATGCGGGATCACTTCAGCGTTAATCCACGGAGGAACAAGTACCATGGCTGCGATTGGTGTTCCCTCCCCTGAGGATGATGGATGGCCGATTGGTGTTGTGGATCCCCAAGAGCCTACTAGAGTACTCACTTCGATTCGGATTTCTAATGAGTCACTCTCCGTATCTGCTCCTCATGGCAAAGCATTCAAGAAGGACGGTAAACTTTGGGGGCATGTCATTGACCCGCGTCTTGGTACTCCAGTTCAGGGAGCTAGCCTGTCCGCCGTATCTCACCTGTCTGCCACAGTTGCCGATGCTCTATCGACAGCGTTGCTTGCCATGGATCGTACCGAAATTCCACATATTGCAAAAAAATTCACTGGAATTCGTATTCTTACCGTTTATACCGATCAAGATGAACAAAACTCGGTATCAATTGGTTTTCCATCCATAGAATCAAACATTCACTCTCCCCATGAAAACAGTTAGTCGTCGAGATTTTTTATTAGGTACTACTGCCCTGAGCGGGGCTGGGCTGGTACGTGCAGCCAATATCAAAACACGAGCATGGCCTCTCAGCCGTGACAATGTTCAATGTGGAATCATTGGTTACGGCCCCCAAGGTCGTGAAATCACGGATACCCTCATGCGGGTACCTGGTGCTCAGGTCGCCGCAATCTCCGATACCTATGCCCCCATGCTTCGAAGAGCACAACGCGATGTTCCTGATGCTACTAGGCATGAGGATTATCGGGAAATTCTAGATAATCCCGACATTCAGGCTGTGATCATCGCCACTCCCACCCATCAACATCGTGGTATTGCCATTGATGCTTTGGAGGCAGGCAAGAATGTTTATTGTGAATCTCCCATGGCATCCTCCATTGACGATGCCAAAGCGATTGCTCGTGCTGCTCGAGATGCATCCAGCCAGATCTTTCAGGTCGGACAGATGTATCGTTCCAATCCCCAACACCGTTCCGTCTTTCAGTTTATGCGAAGCGGTGCCATAGGCAAGCCCGCCATGGCTCGAGGACAGTGGCATGCAAAAGATAGTTGGAGGCGTGCCTCTCCAAGTGCTGAAAGGGTTCAGGAGCTCAACTGGCGCCTTGATCCTTCGGTCAGCTTGGGATTGATTGGTGAAGCGGCTCTCAATCAGATGGATGTGGCTTACTGGGTTCTTGGAGAATTACCCGTTTCTGTTCATGGATTTGGACAGGTCATGCTCTGGGATGATGGTCGAGAAGTGCCTGATACGATACAGGCCATCTTTGAATTTCCGAGTGGTCTGCACATGATGTTTGATGCAACCCTTGCAAGTTCTTACGAGGATTCGTACGAAGTCTACATGGGAGACAACAGTACCATTGTATTTCGTGATCGTGGGAAAGCGTGGATGTTCAAAGAAGTCGATTCTCTCATGCTTGGATGGGAGGTATATGCACGAAAAGATCGTTTCTACAAAGAGACAGGTATTGCATTACTAGCGAATGCCACTCAGTTGGATGCCCAGAATGCGGATCCAACCGTGGATGATCCCAATATAGAAACGCCCCACTGGTATGCTTTACAGGAGTTCATGGATAATCATGCCTTTGGCCCCTACCCTCCTGCGGCCAACTGGGAACGAGGACTAGAGGCGACCGCCATTGCGGTGACCGCAAACGAGGCAATTATTGAGCGAACTCATAAAATGATTGATCCTCAACTGTATACGCTGGACTAAACTTGGTCCATGCTGACACTGACCGAAAAAGTACTCTTTGGGTTAGCCCTTGTTTTTTCCGTTTATGGTACAAGTTTAGGCTTTTCCACGGTTGTACGCATTATTCGGCGTGGTCAATCTCCTGCATTGACCCTCAGCTGGAAGCGTTCCATCCATGCGATTGCCGCATGGATGACGATGGGTGGAATGTGGAAAACTCGACCAATCGTTACACTCATCCATACAGCACTTGCCTGGGGCTTTGTAATTTACCTGTTGGTAAATGTTTTTGACCTCATCCGTGGTTATGTGGACTATCCCTTTGCTTTTCCTGAATGGCTTTCGCAAGGCTATCGATTGAGTGTTGATCTTGCCAGTGGAGCAGTGCTTGTAGCCATGCTCTTATTACTGCTACGCCGCTTCGTTTTCTCGGGTCGTAACGTTCTTTCCCACCGTGATGATATTTTACGCATCAAGGAAGTCCATATCTCATTTTTGCATCTCACGGTCTCAAGAGATTCGCTGATTGTGGGAGTTTTTATTTTGTTTCATGTGGGATTTCGGTTATTAGGAGAATCTGTGCTGGTTCAGATGTCGGAGCCTGATCCATGGCAGCCTCTTGCTTCTACGATTTCACCTGTCTGGGCTGGACTTGGTAGTGAGACCTTGAATATCTGGCATCATATATGTTGGTGGGGAGCACTTGGCTTGATTCTTGGTTTTGTACCCTATTTCCCTTACACGAAGCATTTGCATTTCATCATGGCGGGCTTCAATTTTGCAACTCAGTCTCCACGCTCATCTCCTGGAGCATTGGATCCCATTGATTTTGAAGATGAGTCCAACGAAGTCTTTGGAGCATTGACCTTTGAACAGCTTCCTCAATCCAGTATCATCGATACATTCTCATGTATTATGTGCAATCGATGTCAGGATGTATGCCCAGCTTATGAGACGGGCAAGGAGTTATCCCCGGCAGCCCTTGAAATTAATAAACGCTATTTTGCCAACGGTAACATGTGTAGTCTTGCCTCTGGCAATGCCTCCACTGAAGAACTCACCGACTATGCTATTACCCAAAATGCTGTATGGGCATGCACGGCATGTGGAGCGTGTACTGAGATCTGCCCAGTTGGAAATGCTCCCATGCAAGATATACTTCATATCCGACGTGGATTGGTTCTCATGAAAGATGAGTATCCTGAGGCACTGGAAGCTACCTATCAGGGCATGGAACGCAACAGTAATCCTTGGAATATCAGTGCGTCCGAGCGCATGAGTTGGGCAGATGGATATCAGGTTCCAACCATTGAGGAAAACCCTGACGCTGATCTATTGTGGTGGATTGGATGTGCACCTTCATATGATCATAGAGCTCAAAAGACTGCACACGCCCTGTTAAAGATTCTTCAAATGGCCAACGTTTCATTCGCTGTCTTGGGAAGCCTTGAATGTTGCACTGGGGACTCTGCTCGCAGAAGTGGTAATGAATATCTTTTCTCAGAACTCGCAACCAACAATATCTCCACCTTAAATGAAGTGAATCCTAAGCGAATTCTAACCAGTTGTCCTCACTGTATGCATGTACTACTCAATGAGTATTCTTCTATGGGAGGACATTACGAAGTGATTCATCATTCCGAGTTTATTTCTGAGCTTGCAGAGCAGAAACGCCTTCCTATAGAGATCTTAGACGAAGACATTACCTTTCATGACCCCTGTTATTTAGGGAGGCAGAATGGTATCGTAGAGGCCCCAAGAGAGGCTCTGAAAACTACTGGTGCTCAACTCACCGAAATGCCAAGATCAAAGAAAAATTCATTCTGTTGTGGAGCAGGTGGTGCACAAATGTGGGTGGAGGAGCCTACTCCCCGGATTAACGAAAATCGTTATCAAGAGGCATCTGAAACTGGTGCATCCACCATTGCGACCGGGTGCCCGTTCTGCCTCACGATGCTGACTGACGCAGAAACAAGAGCACCATCAGATAGTCCTCCTGTCAAAGATATAGCAGAGATTATAGCTGATCGTCTTTCCGATTCACGCGATGCCTTCACTCAATCGTGTTAGGTTCACAACATCACAAAACCTGTCAACCAAATCACTAAATCCCATCTGATGACACTTAGAAATATTACTACAAAATAATTGAGATGATACAAAAGCCTTGTTCTATTTGAATTAATTTTCATAACTTTGTCCCCAATCACACTCAGAATCTCATGACCTCATCACTCTATTCAGTTGCTTCCCATCCCATCGATACTATCCTAACATGGGTCAAGTCGGAAGAAATTGCCATCCCTGAAATTCAGCGCCCCTTTGTTTGGGATTCTACCCAAGTACGAAACCTACTTGATTCCCTGTATAATGGATATCCTATTGGTTATCTGATTTCATGGCGAAATCCTTCAATCAAGCTGAAAGATGGTACATTTTCTCGTGGGAAGCGAATCTTGATTGATGGACAACAAAGAGTGACTGCTCTGATGACCTCACTACTTGGGCAGCAAGTACTCACCAAAAATTATCGGAAAGTGAGAATTCGCATTGCCTTTAATCCTATTGAAGAACGTTTTGAGGTTCGTAATCCGGCCATTGAAAAAGATCGCACATGGATTGCTGACATCTCTACAATTTTTGACCCTGACTCAGATCTGTTTGAAATAGTTGAAAGGTACGTTTTCAACAATCCAGGGGTTGCTCGTTCTGACATCCGTAAGGTGATTACAAAGGTTGACAAAATCGTGAATCATCAAGTCGGAATTATCAATTTAGCTGATAATCTTGACATTGATACCGTTACTGAGATTTTCATACGAGTGAACTCAGCTGGTACCGCTCTATCACAGGCAGACTTTGTTATGTCAAAAATCGCAGCTAATGAAAGCAATCAAGGCAATGTTTTACGTAAAGCAATTGACTATTTCTGCCATCTTGCAATTGCTCCTGAATCCTATTCAACGTTAGAGCAGGATCATGATTTTGTAGGATCTACTTACTGGAAAAAAATGACATGGCTTAAAAATGTCAAAGATGACCTATATGATCCTAATTATACTGACATGCTGAGAGTGGCCTTCACTTCTCAGTTTAAACGCGGTAAGCTTCAAGATTTAGTATCTCTTCTTTCTGGTCGAAACTTTCAAACTCGGGAATACGAACAAGAAATTGTAGAAAACACATTTGAACAATTAAAGAAAGGGGTATTTAACTTCATGAATAAAACAAATTTTGAATGTCTTACCATGATTCTACGGTCTTCAGGATTTCTAACTTCCAACCTTATCAGGAATCAGAATGCTGTGAATTTTGCATTTATTATGTACTTGCAGGGGTGCGAGGAGGGTCTTCCTAAGTATGAAATTGAGAGCTTAATCCGACGATGGTATGCAATGTCAATTCTCACAAGACGTTACTCTGGAAGTCCTGAAACAGTGTTTGATTATGATATTCGACAGATAGCTACCATAGGATTACACCGCTATGCTGAATCTATCATTGAAAACGAACTCCCTGATAGTTTCTGGACGGGGATGCTTCCGCAACTTATGGAGACTTCTAGTTCTACGAGTCCTTATTTTATTGCTTTTCAAGCAGCACAGATATTCTTGAATGACAAGGGATTCCTATCAACTGAAATCCATGTAAGAGAGTTACTGCTCAATCACGGAGATCGTCATCATATCTTCCCTCGCAATTATTTAATCAATAAAAAAGGCTTATCCAGAGGTCGCTATAACCAGATAGCTAACTATGCCATCACTCAAAGTGAAATTAATATAGCTATTAAGGATACTCCGCCTCAGAATTACTTTCCCCAGCTTCTTGAGCAGGTAACTGGTGGAAAAATCCGTTATGGCGGGATTATAAAACTGGATGAACTTAAAGAAAATTTCAAACAGAACTGTATTCCACTTACTATTCTTGACGGATCAATCCCTGATTATGATGATTTTTTGGCTATGCGCCGTAAATTGATGGCAGAAAGGATCAAAATCTGGTATAAAAGCATCCTTAATCGCCATTAATCTCAATCTTGATTACTACCATTCCACAAATTCAATGCTAATGAAATAGCGATCAATGAGTCAAGAGTTATTATCGATATTCTTTATGGGAACACGCCGATTTGGTGGTATCATTATTGAAAACTTCTAAATCCATCCTCGGATTTGTAATGTATACCTCAATCAATCGATATCATAATCATTCATCTGCTCTTAATTGATGAGTCATATTACACATCGTGAGAAAACAACTACTTTTTCAACCTCTGCAAAGTCTCTTTATCATCCAAATTATTGATGAACATTCAGATTGAACGAGAGTAATTTAGTCTTACTCAAAAACCACTTTTTAAACTTATTCATAATGGATCCCGCTATTGTTTTCATCTCATTAGGAATCGTTGGAACAATAATCCTTGGATTTTGGTACCTGAACGCTTCCCAATCCCGACGCGATACAAAACTCCGACAGGAATTTCAGAACGCTCATCAGGAATTACTCACCCTAATTGGTAAGAATGACTGTCGTGATTGTTGTGCAGAGGATCCTATTGCGAGTGATACGAAGATGGATAGCAATGTTGGAAACGATGTAGTTACTCGTCAGGATTCATTGTCCGATTCAAACACTAATAATCATCCGTCAATTCATGATGCTGACAGTAATCACTATCCATTGAAACTAAGTATCACTAAGGTTGAGAATTTTGGCAAAAGAATCACACTTGATGACGATTCTGCATGGTGGGTCTACTATCCAGACTCTGTCAAATCTATCAAATGGTCACCCGAGGACAATGTCATCTTAAGAATCAAGGATGAAATGGATTCGTGGACTGTCAGGACCGATACAATATTTCCTTACAACACCATCATTGAGCATGTCAAAACTGGCAAGATGGTAGGTGCAGAAAGGGAAACCGAGCCTCGACCTTTTTCGCCGCCAAATTAATGACTAAGAAATAAGTAAAACAACTCAAATCTCTACGGTCAGAATTAGATAAATGTCGATTGGAATCTAACTCAGATGAGTAGAGCTATTCTAACGCAAGATGGCAATTACTTCCAATCATTCTTCCCCTTCTCAAGGAGAAGATTGAAAATTCAGTGGACACCCTTTGAAATCGCTAGTTTATATTCCTCTGAAACGGTTCATATTTGACAGTCACTCCTGCAAATATGAGCTTTATTCAAACAATCGTCGTACCAAGTGCTTGGTGTCTAAACTCACTTGAATCTTCAAAATCGTGAAGATGTTCAATTACCCATTTTTCACCATTACACCTTTGAAATGGAATATCCATTAAAACTTCGTATCCTCAATAATGAGGTCTTCGGTAAAAAAATCACCCTTAATGATGATTCTGTATGGTGGGTTTACTACCCTGACTCTGTCAAATCTATGCATTGGTTACCCAACGATGAGGTCGTTTTAAGACGTAAAAAAGATATGGAATCTTGGACTGTCAAGACCAATGCATTCCCTCCATATGACACTATCATGGAGCATCTTAAATCCGGCAAAATGGTGGGTGCGGATAGAGAAACTTATCCTCGACTTTTACGTCCCACTCAATGATTGAGGAAATAAATCTGAAAAATGCAGAATCTCTTTGGTCAGAATTAGTAAATTGCCAGTAGAAATCTAACTCAGATGATGAAATTAATACTGGTTCTTTTTAATGCAATACGAAAACTATTCCACCCCTTTCTGTGCTTAAAAACAATCACAAAATCGAAAATTTCAGTTCGGCATCTATTGAAATCAATCGTTTAGAAACTGTAATATGTTACATCTATTCACTCACTCATTGGATAGTGAACCTTATTCAAACAACAGCCGTATTACCCAGTTTCCCTCTAATCTCATTTGGTATTCATTGGATCTTCAGATGACGAAGATGTGAATTACCCATTTTTCACCATTACACCTTTGACATGGATTATCCTTTAGAAATTCGAATCTCTAAAATTGAGAATTTTGGCAAAAGAATCACTCTTGAAGACGATTCTGCATGGTGGGTCTACTTTCCAGACTCTATCAAATCTATCAAATGGTCATCAGGCGATGAGGTTATATTAAGATATAAGGAAGATATGGATTCTTGGACTGTTTTAACCAATACAATATTTCCTTACTTTACCATAATTGAACATATCAAAACCGGCAAGATGGTGGGGGCAAAGAGGGAGACTACACCTCGAATCTTTTCACCGCTCCCTCAATGATTGAGGAAATCAAGTTAGAAAATGCCAAATCTCTTTGGGTAGAATTGGGTAAATGCCATGAAAAATCAAACTCCGATGAAGAAATTCTCTATCGAGGTCATTCTAATTCAGAATGGGAATTAACTCCAGCTATTCTGCGCCCTAAGTTTACCAGAAGATTGCAAGATTCAGTTGGATATTCATTTAATTCAGAAGATCAGGCGTGGGCTGAATTTCGAATGTTACGGAGTTTCATTTATAACTGCGATGCGGCTGGTACACCCATTCCGAATGACTCTGTTAAATTTCGGGAAAATTTCTTGACAGATAAAAGTTTTGGTAAGTATCTCCCAAATCTCAGCATTTGGCCAGATGAAGAACTATTTGAATGTCTAGCATTAGCTCAGCTACATGGACTCCCAACACGACTTCTTGATTGGACAACAAACCCTTACACTGCCATATACTTTGCAGTCAGTCAAGCATTATCTCAACCAAAATGGGAAAGCGGACAAGAACTTGCTGTATTTGTATTTAATAAAGGTCCTCATCTGAATACATATCGTGGACCAATCAAAATTCTTAGAGTTGGGGGATCTGTATCCAAAAATATAGTCGCTCAACAAGGGCTTTTTACGGTTCACCCAATGGAAAAACATGAAGGAGAATCCATTGTAATCAAGAATTTAGAGGAGTATCTCCCGCCCAATCAACCCATTCTGAAATTCACTGTTGCAATTCAAGAATGTTTAGATCTATATGAATTGTGTAACCAGTTCGGGTTCAATGCCGCACGATTATTTCCCACAGCAGACGGTGCGAGTTTGGGAGTGATTGAACACGAATCATTCGTAATCGCAAAACAACGGAATTTAAAGATGGAAAATGAAACCAGTGATTAATGATCTTATACTCATGCTCTTGAACACCGCCAGTCATTCAGATTAAGTGAATGGAACTGGGGCAATGATTCAATCAAACGAATGCTATATCCTCCTTCTATACCAATGAGAACTCTTCAATCATTGAATCAGTGAAGAGATACCTAGATCTCATTCCCCTTGACTTAGACAGGGTTCTGGGAATAACTGACACACAGGAATGTTGCGTGCCCCCATCGGGCAGGGACTTGCAGTTCGGAATCCTATATTTCGCTGGACAATCAAACTTGGAAACCATCCCACCGAAACCGTAGAACCTCCCCGAAAGAACCCATACCCATTGTCAATATTGGAAAAAGTGCCGGGTTCAACCAATAAATTAGGATCAAAGGAACCGTTGGGAAGTAACCATTGCTGATCTTGTTGCAAAAAATCGAAAATGAATCCGTCGTAGTGCAATGTGATCCGTTGAGAGACAATTCCTGCCAAACTGGTCTTGAACTTCAGCAAAATCCTCACGCAAGTTGACCTCGAAATTCCATTCATCAGATGTAGATCTCTCTTTCCCTCATAGGAAATATCCACAGGCAATCTGACCCTTACCCCTGCAGTTGCCCCAGAGGCCACTGAAAACTCAATGTAAAGTGATTACATCATACAGAACATCTACATCAACAAGATTAGGCGGCTTTCCAATGATTTTTACAGGCACATCTGCTTGGTCACGCTCTCCAGTCAGTTCTACCTGCACCGATGGAGGAATCATAACTTCGGCAGTGGATTCTACACCATCCGAACGCCGTACGATTAACCGATATCGCTCATCATAATTGGCTTTGAACTTCGCCTCAAATACATACCCTACGGTGCTGTCACCGTAGTTTATCTGACCATGATCCCATGTATGTCACTCTCTCGTGATAGGGTTCTCAGAGGTGACTAAGACATCAATTGGACCTGAACGATCATGGCCCAATCGGTCTTCAATGGTAAAGACATGAACGTACTGGACATCCGCATGGGCATCCGAGTATCCCCAAATCGTGAAAGGGTTATCATCACCAACGATAGGTTGAATGGATGCCATTCTAATAGGTAACCAAAAGAGAGAGCAGAGAGCCTACATAAACCCTAACTCCAGTTTCGCCTCATCACTCATCATATCCATCGTAAACGGTGGTTCAAAGGTAAGTTCAACGCGTGCATCCGTAACCCCCTCTGTAAGCATCACAACCGATTCAATCTGACTTGGAAGGCTATCAGCAACAGGACAGTTAGGAGTTGTGAGTGTCATCGTGACAAATGCACGATCATCTTCGTCAATTCGAACCTTGTAGATCAACCCCAAATCGTACACATTGACAGGAATTTCAGGATCATACACTTGCCGAATAGAGGCGATCACCTCATCAGCAAGACCTGGAGTTTTTGCTTGATCAATCACTTCACAATTCATGAAATCTCACTTAAGGATGCTTCTTTTTGAATGCGTTCAATCATCCGATTCAGTCCATTTTTACGGCGAGCGGTAATCAATTCAGGTAATCCAATCTCATCAATCAATGCAAAAAGATCGGTATTTAGAATATCTCTTGGTAATTGGCCATCCATCAGTTGAATCAACAATGCAATCATTCCACGAGTAATCAAAGCATCACTGTCTGCCTTAAAATAAATACGTCCGTCATGAACCGTACTGTGGAGCCACACCATGGCTAGACATCCGTGAATCCGATTCGTCTCCGTCTTCAAAGATGAATCAATTGATTCAAGATTCTCACCAAGTTCAATAATATACTCACGGCGATCATCTGCATCATCAAAAAGATCAAGATCCTCCAGTAAGGATGCTTTACGAATTTCGATCGTCGGATGATCAGCTACATGCGAAACGGTTTGACCATTGGTTCCAATAGTATTTCGTTTGGTTGAGGATGTTGTGACAATCTCTTTTAAACGTGATACGAGTGCATCAATATCATCTTTCGTGTTGTACGCTCCAAAGGAAGCACGAATTGTGCCGGGAATTCCAAAGTAATCCATCAAGGGCATAGTACAGTGATGCCCTGTTCGTACAGCAATTCCTGCTTGATCCAAAGCATAACCGATATCATAAGGATGATGTCCTTCCAATGTAAAACTCAACACACCAACTTTTTCAGATGCTGAACCAACGATGGTAAGATCACAGATTGTCTTGGCTTGCTGATGAGCATACTCTAAGAGGATTTGCTCTTTTTCTCGAAGAACGTCCATCCCTATACTATCCATAAAATCAATAGCAGCCGACATCCCAATGATTCCAGCAATATTTGGTGTACCCGCCTCAAACTTATGTGGAACTTCTGCCCAAGTGGAATACATACGATGAACCTGATCAATCATATCTCCTCCACCATGCCATGGTGGTAGATCTTCCAGAATCTCTTCTTTTCCATACAAAAATCCAACACCGGTGGGGCCATAGGCCTTATGGCTACTCGCACAATAGAAATCACAATCTAACTTGTGCATATCTAATGGAAGATGTGGAAGTCCTTGCGCTCCATCCAGTAAAACCACAATATCTCTTTTGTGAGCTTCCTGAATGATTTCTTCTACGGGATGTAAAGTGCCCAGACTATTGGAAACATGCCCAATTGCCAAGAGACGCGTCCTCTTGTTCATCTGTCGCACTAATGCATCCACGCTAATGGTCCCTTTCATGGAAACATCCAACACTCGGAGTTGTGCACCTTGCTGTTGTGCTAATTGTTGCCATGGAACTAGATTGGAGTGATGCTCCATCACTGTCGTAAGGATCTCATCACCCGACTGAATATATGTAGATCCGAAGGTGGATGCAACTAGGTTGATGGATTCTGTCGTTCCCCGAGTAAAGACGATGGATCGATCGCTTGATGCTCCGATGAATTGAGCGACACGTTGACGAGCGGCTTCGTACCGCTCAGTGGCACGCTGACTCAAATAATGAACGCCACGGTGTACATTGCTGTGCTCATTGGCATAGTAGTTGGACAAACAGTCAATGACACATTCTGGTTTTAGAGAAGATGCCGCACTATCCAAATAAACCAATGGCTGACCATACACTTTTTGTTTTAGTGTAGGGAAACAACTCCTGATTTGTGTATCACTGACGGATGAATGTGACATGGAATAAGACACATGAAATCAACTCAACATACGATCTACATGACCGTAAATCACTTCATGTAATGCCTGAATGGGAGATTTTTCAATAATATCTCCTGCGAATGATGTCAGCATAAGCCTACGGGCATCTTTCTCATGGATGCCTCTTGAGCGAAGGTAAAAAAGTCCCTCCTTATCTAACTGCCCCGTTGTTGCTCCATGAGAACACTTCACATCATCAGCATAGATCTCTAGGGCGGGCTTGGAAAACATTCTTGCCGTGTCCGTTAGTAGTATACTACGATTCGTCTGATACGCATTGATCAGCTGTGCATCCTCGCGCACAAGGACTTGACCGTGAAAAACCCCCACAGCATCCTCATCCAAGATTCCTTTATAGTACTCAGAACTCATACAATTCGGCTTGGCATGATCAACAAAAGTGCTGTTGTCAATGTGTGATTTCTCACGGGCCATGAATAACCCATGAAGCAGACTCTCACAATGCTCTGCATCTGCGTGAATCGATAAATTATTCCGAGTAATCTCTCCACCAAAGGTGAATACATCACTCTGAAATTTACTCTGATTCTGTTGGTAAACACTCAGATTTGTCACACGACTCGTAGTGGGTGTACCGATTTGCAAATCTGAAAACTCTACCTGTGCCTCTTTGCTGACATGGATTTCAGTCACTGCATTGATCAACGCAGAGGTGGAGCCTTTCAGCTCCGTGGAGTAAACGACTTGGATGGATGCCCCTTCACCAGCATGAATGAGAGTTCGCGGCTGTACAAGAATCGGTTGATCGGCAGTAATCACATGGATGATATGGACGGGCCTATCCAGTTTGACACCAGATGAAACCCGAATCACAACACCATCCTTCAAAAAGGCGGTATTCAGAGCCGTAAATGGTTCCTGATGGTAGTCAGCATAGGTTCCAACATGAGTTTGAATCAGATCATCTTCGGATGCACCATGAAGGCTTTCAACGACAGCACCACTGGGAAGCCCATCTAGGATGGAATGCTCCGGTGCAAACAGACCGTTGACAAACACGGCCCTGTACGCATCCAATCCTTCAATCCCATCAACAGTAGTCGTCTCAGGATCTGCAATTTGATAGGTACGATTGATCACTGGCGTGATATTGGTGTATTTCCATGATTCATTTTTCCGGGTTGGAAAGCCAACTTCAGCAAAGCGTTCTATAGCCTTTTGAGAGAGGTCCGAAAGGGGACCGGATGTCCCATTCATGGATTGGTAACGCTCATAGGCGGCCAAGAATCGATCTTCAACACGGTGATCCATTACGATGGGCATGATACGCTTATTCTGGTAGGTGATCCTGGATCCAGTCATACCCATGCTCCTCTAATTCAAGGGCAAGCTCACGCCCACCAGATCGTACAAGTTTTCCATTGACCATCACATGTACAAAATCGGGAACGAGATAATCCAAAAGCCTCTGATAGTGTGTGATGACTAAAAATCCTCGATCGGGAGTACGTAGCTGATTTACCCCGTTCGACACACTCCGTAGTGCATCAATGTCAAGCCCCGAATCCGTTTCATCCAAAATGGCAAGTGTGGGTTCTAGCATCGCCAGTTGAAAAATTTCATTCCTCTTCTTTTCGCCTCCAGAGAAGCCCTGATTCACAGATCGCTGTTTCAATCGGGCATCCAGCTCAATCAGAGCGGCTTTTTCTCTGGCCAGACGAAGAAGAGCAGCAGCTTTCAGGGGTTCAAGTCCTTGATGCTCACGCACAGAGTTGACGGCCTGTTTGAGAAAATTCATGGTACTCACACCCGGCAGTTCTACCGGATACTGAAAGGCCAGAAAGACACCTTCTCGTGCACGTTCATCCACATCCATGTCCAGAAGATCCGTTCCCAGATAGTCTACGGTTCCACCATCTATCTCATAGTCTTCATTCCCTGCTAAGACAGAGGCAAGCGTGCTCTTACCTGATCCATTGGGTCCCATAATGGCATGAACCTCTCCAGCATTGATGGACAGGTTAACACCATTGAGGATCGGCATCCCCTCCACAGAAGCCTTCAGCCCCTGAATATTTAAAATTGATTTCATAAAGTTTTGATAAAAATTGTATCCATTGGAGATTATCCAACGGATCCCTCCAGTTCAATGGCCAGAAGTTTACGAGCTTCCACAGCAAATTCCATCGGCAATTGAGTAAGGATCTCCTGACAGAATCCACTGACCAACAGTTTGATCGCATCCTGTTCACTAATGCCGCGTTGCTGACAGTAAAACATCTGGTCTTCCCCTACTTTACTGGTGGTTGCTTCATGTTCCACCTGGGCAGTCGGGTTTTGGATCTCTAAGTAGGGAAACGTGTGTGCCCCGCATCGATCGCCTAAAAGCATGGAATCACATTGCGTAAAATTCCGAGCATTCTCAGCACCTTTGTTTATACGAACCAATCCACGATAACTATTATTGGAACGGTCAGCGGAGATGCCCTTGGAGATGATCGTACTTGAAGTATTGCGTCCAAGATGGAGCATCTTCGTTCCCGTATCGGCCTGCTGACGACCTTTGGTGAAAGCAACAGAATAAAATTCGCCGACGGAATGATCCCCTTTAAGAATGACGCTTGGATACTTCCATGTAATGGCCGATCCCGTTTCCAGTTGTGTCCACGAGATTTTGGAACCAGCACCCTCGCAAATTCCACGCTTCGTTACAAAGTTATAGACTCCACCCTTCCCTTCTGCATTCCCAGGATACCAGTTCTGAATCGTTGAATACTTGACTTCAGCATCTTTATGGGCAATGATCTCAACCACAGCCGCATGAAGTTGGTTTTCATCACGGCGGGGGGCTGTGCATCCTTCAAGATAGGACACATAGGAGCCTTCTTCGGCTACGATCAGCGTACGTTCAAACTGACCAGTCCCTGCTTCATTGATACGGAAGTAGGTGGATAACTCCATCGGGCAACGAACGCCCGCTGGGATATAGCAAAACGAACCATCACTAAAAACTGCAGCATTCAATGCTGCATAAAAATTATCCGTATAGGGAACGACACTCCCCATATACTTGCGCACCAGATCACCGTGATTTTCAATGGCTTCGGTGAACGAACAGAAGATGATCCCATGTTTGGCCAACTCCTCCTTGAACGTGGTTGCAACCGATACGCTATCAATCACCGCATCTACTGCTACACCTGCCAGCACTTTTTGCTCTTCAAGGGGAATCCCTAATGCTTCAAATGTTTTAATGAGCTCGGGATCAACTTCATCCAGACTATCGTAGCGGGGTTTGTTCCCCGGAGCGGAGTAATAACTAATATCCTGAAAGTCAATATTCGGATATTGAATGTGGGCCCATCGGGGATACTTGTCTGTATCGGAGGCAAGCTTTTCCCAATGACGAAAGGCACGGAGGCGGCTTTCCAACATCCAGTCAGGATCATGTTTTTTCGCTGAAATCAGCCTGATCACTTCCTCGCTGAGTCCCTTGGGAATGGTATCAGAGTCAATTTCAGTTGACCAGCCGTGCTCGTAGTCACTTTCTGCAACTTGATGGAGATATTGCGTGTCTGTATTCATGAAATGATGGTAACCATGAAGGCACCAGAAATGGGAATTGGTCGTTAAATGACAGAATCTATGTAAACCTTTAACCAATTGTTTCGTTCCTATTCAACTGGATTGATCATCCTTTACTCATTTTATTCATGACCTTGAAAATTACTCATCGAGCAGGTCAGCAGATTCGTGCTGTTGCTCACCAAGAAAATGTAGATCTTGATCACGCTCATGTACGCCTTGCCGTGATTCAGGGAGGCTGCTCTGGACTCACGTATGATTTGGGATGGGATACCGAGATCAGAGAGGGAGACGTTCACATAGAACTGGATGGATTGTCTGTGATTGTAGACCGTCGGAGTGGCCTTTATTTGGAAGGGACTGAGTTAGATTTTACCGATGGTCTGGAAGGAAAAGGATTTCACTTTTCCAATCCACAGGCATCCCGAACCTGTGCTTGCGGAGAATCATTCGGACTTTAAATACGCCCCATTCAAGGATTCTTTTTGTATCTATGAGCAGCTCTGATTAACCCAGATATTGACTCAATGTCTGGGTTTAAATGATTGAAATGATCATCCTAAAGAACCAAATGCAGTCTTATGATTTGCACTTGACGCATAATCCCATAAGCAGCTATTCCTATGATTGAGCGGATAGACATTCAAAATATCAAGCGCTTCAAGTCAATTCATGTTCCACTTGATGAGCATGTAGTCATTGTTGGCCCCAACAACTGTGGTAAAACCACTCTCCTCCAGACCATTGCTTTATGGTCTGAAGTCATGTCACTTTGGGGAGAAAAAAGCGATCCTTTTGACCTTGATGATGACGGCCACTATCCAAGTATTGAGATCAGCTATATCGAAATATCCTCCATTGTCCTCAAAGACTGGAAGAATCTATGGTATCAACAATGCATTGATTCTCCAGCATCTATTCAACTCCGAATCAACGGTGAGACGATAGGATTTGAATTTGTTTACAGGGGGCGAACATCCGTGGACATACGTCCCATGAAAGAAGTGCCTGAATCCACGCTTAAAAAGTATATCCGTAACCCTTTCATCACTTCCTTGATCACCCCCATGTCAGGAGTTGATCGGGATGAGCCGCCATACAGATCAAGCGTCATCCCTACACGGATTGCTACAGGACATGCGGGAACAGTGGTTCGTAATCTGCTCTATGAGGTTAGTCGTAGCCCCGATAAGTGGAGTGAACTCCAGAGCATTATCCAAGATCTCTTTCTATATCAGCTGACGATGCCGATTGCTGGAGTACAGACGGTTTATGCTGGTTTTCAGGACGATGTTGGAGAATTTGAGATGGACTTATCGGGTGCATCATCTGGTTTCTTACAGGTCCTGATGATCTATGCAATTATCTTACTGAAAGAATCTTCAACCATACTTATTGACGAGTTAGATGCTCACCTACATATATTTCTTCAGGAAAAACTGTACCGAGATCTAAAAAAACGATCTCGCCTTCACGGGCAACAATTGATCATTGCTACGCATTCTGAGAGACTGATCAAGGAGACAAACCTGCATGATCTCCGGGTTCTCTCTGCGGGTCTCAATAAAATTTCAGATGAACAGACGGTGATTGAATCTCTCTATCTCAACAATTTGGACATCATCATGGCCCAACAGTTTGGATGCGTCCTATATTTGGAAGGCAAAACAGATCTGAAAATTCTTAGAACCTGGGCATATGCACTGAATCACCCACTATACACATTTTTGGAATCGCCATTCTGCAAATTCACTGCAGAAGACAGTTGGAGATCCGTTCGCCATTTTAAGGCAGTTCGTATCCATGCACACCACATCAAAGGGGTTCAACTTCAGGATAGAAACAACAAAGGCCCTGAAGTAGAAGATCAACTTCAACCCGATGGGATGAAGCTTCTGATTTGGAAACGTTATGAAATAGAAAACTACTTAATCCATCCTTCGGCAATTCTTCGCTGGATGGGTTCCATAGGAGATCACCAATCCGTTGAATGCACAACCGAATATATGAGGGAATATTTTCCTCCAGCATTCTTTTTGCGGCCGTTGGAGAGGAATTATTTTGATGGCAAAAAAGGAAAGATGGTGTTACGTGAAGTTTGTGAGGCCGCCAAAATCAACATCCAAGATACAGATTTCTGCGACATTGCTTATCACATGCATGCAGAGGAGATTCACCCTGAAGTGATTCAAAAGCTCGATATCATAGCAGACCACTTCAGAATGAATCAGAATTAAAACTCAGACTGGGTCAACTGGTATCAATCACTACGATAAGTAGGATAGATTACAAAGCCCAATTTCTCGCCGAGTGTGAGCAAATGAATCCTTATATCCTTGAAAAACCAATGAACGAATCATCTCCTTGGGATTTCGGAGTAACGCACATACACTTTTCGATCATCCCTTCGGATTACATTGTGGCAGGTTGAATTGATATGGAATCTTCTAGGTTGGTTAAAAACATATTTGTTGACGACTCTGATGGGGCTAATTTCTCTGAACTTTACCAGAAACGATCAAAGTCATTGCCATCCTATCGAATCGTAGTCATTGAGTAGATGAACCCTTTAAGTAATAGACTGAGATGAACTCTTTTCCAGTGAGCATATCAAATCCAACATGAGAGATTCAACCAACAACGTTGTGAACTCATGGCGGATATTTCTTTTATCCAAAACGACTGATCGAAGTCAATTACGGATCCATTGAACTCTATCGCCCTCTACGATGCCTTTGGTGTCTGCAAACCCCGCAGGAACTTCTAAAACAAACTGAGCAGGTGCCTGACTCACAATCGGATCGGGCGAATAGGGCTTGGCATATTTTGCAATGTCAACAATTGCTGAATCATTAGAAATAAACAACAGGTCCAATGATAAGGGGGTATTGCCCATCCAGAATTGACGAAATTCTTGGTGATCAAACAAAAATAGCATACCTGACTCGGGTGGGAATGAACTGCGTTGCATCATTCCCCGCTCTCGAAGTGAATCTGTGTCAGCAATTTCAATGTCAAGCGTAAGAAAATCTTCCCCACTACGAACAAAATCAAGCGATCCATCAACTCTGAAAGGGATTTCAGGCGTGGTTGAGGGAGGGGAGGAAGAACTCTGGCATGAAATAGCTAAGCATGTCAACAACAGTAAGATCCCTACCCATCCATGATTTGATAGAAATATATCCATCGGATTATTCATTGTGTATTTTTCGCCATTGAACCCTAGCTGATGAGTCAATGCCAAAACGATCAGTGACTCCCCCACGCACCTCAACCACATATTGAGCAAGATCAGTGGAGCGAATAAACTCTCGTGATAAGGGAGTAGTACGCTTGGCTATATTGACAATCGTAGAATCGGATCCCACGAAGATAATATCTAGAGGTATAGGAGTGTTTGCCATCCAAAAACTCAAAGAATCTGGTTCAGGAAAAACGAACAACATTCCTTCTGAGAGAGAGAGTTGACGACGATGCATCAATCCCGTGGCACGGGCCTGTTCATCCTCTGCAAATTCGATATCAATCGTGTGGATGATCTCTGCGTTTTCACTGATGAATTCAAGGGTTCCGACTGGAAGCTCTTCGGGCTCACTTGAGCACCTCGCTAGTGAAATTAAGATGATGAAAAGGATGACTGAGAGTCTCATGACCATGGGGGCTATCGGTGATTAACCAGTTGTGAGCCGCGAATTGACGAGGAACCGTGTAACGAACATTGTAGGATGGGGATGTCATATGGCTAGTATCTGGTGAGACTTCCCCCACATAGTCAGATCCTGTCATCTCCAGTACAGGAGGCTCTTCTGCATTGACAGATAAGTTGAAGCCCTCGCGCAAAGACTGGCTCACCGTGGATGATGTGGCATGGATGACATGATCCACTTTGGATTTATGTCCATCGGAGTGAAATTTTGAAAAACCATGCAGACGAAGGATCTGTCGATCAAACATCAGTGTTTCGTTCGTGTGCACTTTCGGGCGATAAATCATCTCGCCCTGCATGCTATCTACATTGTCTTGAATGTACTGGAGTCGTTTCTCCATAAGTGCCATTTTTGCCTGAAATTCATACCTCAGTTTATCCATCATCTTATCATAGCGACGCTGAAGCTTGGTGACCTTCCTGTGTAAGGTAAAATGCATTGAATCTAAACGACGTTCGCGTTGCACGGAGGCTCGTTTATAGATGAAAATTGCTGAAACAATCACTACCAAGACGGTAAAAACATTTACCAAAATTAAAGTAAGCATAAGGAAAAGTTTAAATGAGAGAATTTTACCTTCCTAGATGCAATCTTGTTCATCCATGATGATTATGCCAGCAATTGAATGAATGCTGAAGATGATGTATGATAGCACATCAATCATTCCACAATCGTTGAGTGATCTGATCGCAGATATGCTTACCCTTTTGCGTCAGACGTACCGATGACTTGGTTAGAGTTATGAGTCCATTTGACTCCATCAACTGAAGTTGCTGCTGCTTATGATCTAGGAGACGATAGCCATACTTCTGCTCAAGGTCATTCAAATCAATTCCCTGAGATGTACGAAGCGACAGCATGATTTTTTCACGAACAAGATCCTGTTTTGTAAGCGTTTCCCTGAAGGAGAACGGCGGCTCATGATGATAAATCAAATCTGAATAGACCCTCAAATTGCGAACGTTTTCCCAGCGCACAATCTCGTCATCTTCCCACCAGAATGAATGAGCACTCGGCCCCACTCCAAGATAATTGTCATGACTCCAGTACTGTGAATTATGCTGGGATTCATGCCCGGACTGTGCAAAGCTAGAAATTTCATAATGCTGATACCCCGCTTTTTGGAGTATGTCCATGGCCAACTGAAACTGATCCGAGATATGTGAATCAGAACTTATGATCACTTTTCCCCTTTGTACCTGTTTGTACAAAGGTGTAGAGGGTTCAACCGTCAGGCTGTAGGTGGAGATATGTGGTACTCCCGTATGGATCGCTTTCGTCAAGTTGTCTTCCCATCTCGTCAGAGAAACATCTGGAACTCCAAAAATTAAATCCAGGGACCAACTGTTAAAGCCTGCAGACTGGATCTTGCGACATGCCTCAATGGCCTGATCGCTATCATGACACCGATTCATGAACCTTAAATCGTGATCATCAAATGACTGAACCCCCAAACTGACGCGGGTTACACCAATGTTCAATAGCTCATGTAAAAAGTGGTCCGTGATGTCCTCTGGATTTGCTTCAATGGTCACTTCGCGGAGCTGACCCGTTTGAAACAAATGGTGGATATGGTCAAGGATGTATTGTAATGCAGATGATGGGAGTAAAGAGGGGGTCCCACCGCCAAAATAGATGGTTGACAACGATGGGTTTGAGTAGGATTGTGCGACTTGCGTAATTTCAAGGCACAGGGCATCAACGAATTCTTGATAGCCACTCTTGGTCGTTACAAAATAAAAATCACAGTAGGAGCAACGCTGAGTGCAGAATGGTATGTGTACATACAACGAAATGCTCTGAGAATCCAAACCCATTCAAGAATAGATCAATGCGTATTTCAACATGAGAACCAGCAATGAATGGTTTAGTGAATAAATACCCCAATCAATCATACCCAATTATATCATGAGACGTTGAGACAATATCTGAAAATTGATCTAATGACACTACGATTTTCGCAACCCATTGGATCGATATTCTGTTGATTGGATCCCGCCTTGTTATGTTATTAACCGTCTAAGAGTTGTTGGAAAGCATCTTTGAATTCTGACTGATTCTGATCTTCGTTATTGAAGAAAGGCAATCCGTAGACCCGATATTCATTTCCCTCACCGATTGCTTCTATCTGATCTTTCCATTCAATATCTGTCAGAAAATTCTGCTTCCAATCATCATTCTCAATAAGATGTCTTCCCTTGGGCTCAATAAACAATTGAAGAACTTTGCCAACATCTTCACCTTTTTTTCGAAGAAATAGGATGAAGTCTGGTTCAAACCCTTTGCCATCCTTGAAAGAAAAGAGCTTTATCGCCTTTAGATTACGAAGAAGATAAAATTCATCATATCGTTTATTCAGTGAATCAGATTGATCATTCAAAAATTGAACGAAATACTTTTCTTGGTCCGTTCCGTAATTTTCATCATAAGCATACCAGTCTTCATCTATGGGATTGAATAAGTTAAGCCCATCAATATTCTTTTTTCCCAACTTAACCCAGCTTCTCCCTCAGTACGAATTTTAATTTTCTTATCAGTGAAACACTCTCGGACTTTGAGGGATGTAAATTCGGTGGTTCCAACAAATTCTACACTTTCACGCTTTATATTCTCCTCAATCTGGGAAAGAATATACCGTACGATTTTCAATTTCTCTTTAGGACTCATATTATCGAGATCCCTTTTTAATCCACGAACCTGAACCTTCACACAACCAAGGCATGATTTTGAAGTCTGAAATTCAGATATGCTGGTAATATGCGGAAAATATTTTTTTACATTCGAAAAATGGAAAAATTCGTTAGAGTCCATCGCAAAATTGAGAATATGCCTATTGAACTCCGAAAGTTGTAGTTCTCTGGAAACTGGTGTCTCAATGAACGTTTTACTTTCGGGTATCTCATCTGAAAAAGCAGATGTTTCCTCAACATGTCCAGTGTTTAGTATAGAGTATGTGAAGTAGTTATCAATCTTATAATCGTCAAGTTTAGTGACACCTTCATTTAAGTTTTTTACTCTCTTATTAATCCAAACATATCCGATTTGATAAAATTGTGATTTCTTGAAACTTTCTTTCAAGCGTAGATTCACTTCGCGTGTGTTGTCATCTTCCATTCCAATTTTTATCAAAGCTTTCTTGATTTCGTCAATATATCTTGGGTTGTGCGAACAATGATAGTATAGTTCCTCCAGTATCCTCAGTGGGTGCTTCAAATCTCTATCATACTTGCGAATCTCTGGGATTGCCTCAGGTTGAGATGGATCTATGAAAGGAAAATATCGAGCACCTCGACCGATTAACTGAGCTTCAGACATGGTGGTTCTACCTATCTTATCCCCCTTGCTATCTCGGGTATTATACAAACGGACGATATCAAAAAGATTCAAAACATCCCAACCTTCATCTAGCTTATTCACTGCAAAAATGACTCTGAGGTCATTTGAATGATCTTCAAGATTATTTAAGTCAATCTGAAGTTCTTCAAGATCCTTAGGTTTGTTTACATTAACAATCTTACCATCTCCGAAATCCCCCTGTAACTCAAGGGCAAACTCATCATAGTCTACTCCATGTTCATCAATGATATATTTGAAAGCTTGGACGAGAGTTTTATCTTCACTCGACAGTGAATTTCGCATTTCCAAAAGATCTGTACCAGACAATTTTTTGACTTTGGAAGTAAATAGTCGTTCATTCTCAGAAGACTCGGCTATCGTTTTTGACTTCATCAAAATCACTGGCTTACAATGAATTCCATGAGCCTCAGCTACTTTACGCCTATATTGACTCAGAACCATTGCCTGTATCATTCTATCCAAAGGAGGCAGGTCAGCTTGCCTAAGTTCAATATCTTTGGAGTAACCATCTTGTCTGAAATCTTTCAACTGATAATCATACAGAATCTTATCATGGTATTTTTCCCTGATTGCGGGGTGATTCAGATCAGCAGTTGCAGTGAATTCCAATAGAAGATTTTCAGAATGCTGACAAAAGATATTCGTAACCGTATGTTCCCAGCTGTTGATTTGCTTGATTTCAGTCTGTGTCCGATTTTTCTTCGTCTCAGCATTTAGGTGATGTGCCTCATCTGAAATCATCACAATTTTATACTCACGAAAGTCTTCCATCGTAATGGAATCTTCTTTTGGGGTATTCATTCTAATATGAAGCCCTTGAATAGTTGTAAAGTGAATATTGATTGCATCGCTTGATACAGCTTGAAAAGTATCAACCGATTGAACGTTTACAGGTTTGCCATCAATCCGTATAGGATTATTGAATAAGTGCTTGGGAGATACCTGATTTAGAAAATTATCTCTGGTTTTTTCAATGATCTGAGAGGAGTTTACAAAAAACAAGAAATTTCGGTAGCCTCGTATGTATAGGTTTAAGATGAGTGCGGCCATCAACACAGTTTTACCACTTCCAGTTGCCATATGAAACAACAAATGAGACCTTGATGGCCTCCCATCATATTCATCAATGTAGTAGAGCCATCGATTTAATGCCTGCACTTGATAAGGGCGCAACTTAATCTGCTTAGAAAGATTGCAAGTTACTTCAATCGGTAGATAATCCTTCAGAATGCCAAATTTAGACAGTGTGTCAAATTCTTGACTAAGACTCTGACTCATTTTAAGTCGAATAAAATGATTGATTCATCCGAATATCTTCATGTGAAATCTGAAATTTTTCATCTTCTATTGAGTTAAGATTTATATACAGATGGTTGGCATCCAAACAATCTCTCAGAACATTTTTTGATTCCTCCAGAGAAAGATTCTTTAATTCTTCTAGATCAAAAGAGTCCAAATCTACATTATAGCGTAGAAAGCCAGTGTTTTTCATTTCATTCTTAATGGAAACCAGCTCATCATAATTGGTTGCTAATTCAATTCGTTTAGAAATAGCCAGGTTGAATTCCGCAAGTTCTGTGTAGAAAAAAGCTCCTCCGAACTTCCAAGATGCAGACTTAGAAATTCCGGTCTGATCTCCATTGATTACACCTTTCATTCTACGAAGAATCTGGTCTATATGATCATCAAGTTGTTCAATAGCTATCCATCTTCGTCTCAACTTATGAGCAACGGCAGCGGTGGTACCTGTGCCTGCAAAAAAATCTAATACCAAATCACCCTCATCAGTAAACATCCTGATAATCCGCTCTAAAAGCATTTCTGGCTTTTTTCCAAATCTTAAAACTATGTCTTTACCACCTTCCTGAAATACATTATTAATACCTATATCTGTCCATATATCACCAACTATCGACACTGGCTTAGGAACTCCATTAATTTCCCGAATTTTGTTTGATGCAATTTCAACTTCCTCCCCATTATACACGAAAACATTGTTTATTTTAAGGAAAGAATTCTTCGGTTCCTTGGGATATTGTTTACTTCTATTAACGGCTGTCCGAAATATGCATTCGGAATTGGACATTAGGAACCTTTGCTTTGCTTCTATGTCAGATGGTATTATTTTAGCCTTCTTGATAGCTTCCCGTAATGGAATTGCCACCCATTTTTTGAAATCATCCGGGTCATCATCAGGCTTGACAATGTATGATTGATAACGATTGAAAGCATCTTCCCAAGATGTCTCAACATATTGTGGTCTGATTGTAATTGGACCTCGGAAAGATGAATAAATATGTAAATATTCTATTGTCTTTGGAATTTTTCTGTGTTTATGACTCATTTTAACACCACTAAGATGCGACATCTTTACGGCAACGGTAGCCCTATAGTTTTTGTCATAAATTTCATCCATTAATACTTTTAGATAGGCCTGCTCTTTATCATTGATTTGCACAACAATGATTCCGTCTCTTGAAAGTAGAATTTTTGCTACTTCCAACCGGTTTTGCATAAATGTCAACCATGAACAATGATTGAAACTGTCATTGTATTTAAATCCGTCATTACCAGTATTATACGGTGGATCAATATAAATCAATTTTACCTTGCCAGCATATCGGGCCGTTAATGAATGAAGTGCTAGCAGGTTATTCCCCTTGATCAATAAATTATCATCCTCATTTACTTCGGGTAGAGATTGGCGAACTACTCCATTCTCTTCTGAATAACTCCAACGCTCCCATCCAGTCAGTACTTTCGGTTCATATAAACGCGTGATTTGATCTGGTGAGAGTATGGTGTTCCAAAATACCTCATCTCTTCCACGATCTTCCTTCGTCATTCCGCCCTCAAGGACACAATCTTTATGAGCCCATGTAAGCACGACATTTTGTGAACAACTCAAATGATTATCATGTTCATCTGTTAGTCCAATTCGATTTCTGAAAGCAGTGTAACTATCAGGTAAAAAACTTTTATGGGAGATAAAATCACGAAATTTCACCTTATCAAAAACCAATATCCCGGAAACTTCAATGAAGAAGTGAGTCTTGATTCTCGGAGATCTCATAAGCAACTCTAAAAACTGCCAATTCATCGCAAGAGCCGCTTCAACTACCTTATTCCTCAGAATAACCCCATCAGCAACGAATTCTTCCTCAGTTGCCAGTAATTCTGTTAAATCATCAAGAAGGTTTTTGGTCATTATTAACAATAATTAATTGATAGTTTGTTGCTTATATGAAAGCTCATTTACTATAATTACTCCGATGAGATCGGCATGTGCCAATAAAAGGGAATTATATACATGAGTACTTAGATTGTTGAGATACCTACCGTTTATGTCACGCTTCGGAGCGAGTAGAGTCCTAAAAAGACTCTTTACTATCTCCGCAGGAGTTGTGCCAATAGACTGATTCATCGATAAGATGTCTCCATAGATGCTTTTGCAAAACCTCAGTATTTTCGTAGAAATATTGCTCTGGGTGTCATGAGAGGCGTTTTTTTGATTTGAATGGTAGGTTTTGCAAAAGCCTCCATATTCCTCCAGTGCTTGGGAAAGTGCAGATTTGTCTTTTATCAAGTTCTTCTAACTGTTGCTGGGGAGGCAGTTGATTATACTGTTCATCATCAAACATAAATTGGGACGCAACCAGTGCTTTTTCAAGCATACACATTTCAATATCTTTAAGTCTATAATTACGATTGATGCTGTCACTTCTTCATTAAAGAGTTGGGGGCTATTGTTTTCCCCCGACCTGTATTGTGTGAGACCAGTCATAATCGCACTACACATTTGCTCACTTACTCGTTTACGATATGCCATAGATTCAACACTTTATCAATATTTGGTAACTATTGTGTGCGTTGAACAGTTGCTCTAACATAGATCCCGATCAACATTACTGGTGTTAGTAGTTGATCAATAGTGCAGAAATCACAACAACAATACCCGCAATGATTCCCATAGCGAGATTTTTTTTCTTTTGAGCCATGTAAGACAGTGATGAACCACTACCGGGGGTCAGTGACCAAACTTAAAATATGATCTTCAAAGCCGGATATGTCTAAAAGGGAGTCTGGCTTCTTAGTCAGTTTGTGCGTAGCATTGGCTCCCTTTTCCATCGATACCAATGTGCCCGCTTTATTCGTTGTAACATCCGCTTTTGTCCATGCATGAAACATTATTCTTGCAGGAGCAATTCCCAAACAGAGCAAAGCATCATATTCTCTGTGGTAGCGGATATGATTGAATTGAAAGTACCCCCTCGTGTCCTCAGTGGCTGTTTTCAGTTCAAACGTCATATCTCCTACCTTAATGTCCCAAGGAGATTAATTTTTCCGAACGCCCTTTGGGTTTTCGGGGAATTCAAAAGGTATTCCTAAGACATTACATAACTCTTCTATGAAATCTTGCCCAACCCTACCTACTTTGGTATTTGAGAGACGTTTGATTCCTTCAAAAGGAGCACCTACCCATTTATCCGAATCATGGTGTTTTTGTAAAACATCATTCAATATCTTACCAGTGTCAAGCATCTACAAACCCCGCATCAGTAACAGCTTTTTGAATATGGTACATACTGATATGCCTGCAGTTGTGTGCGGCAAGATTACTGTATTTGCTCCAATCAGTTTGATTAAGAACATCATATACTACACTTTTCTCCCGCTTTAATATCAATCCATATCCACACACATAACGAACCTTGGTGAAATCTTCAACCAATCTGGGAGGGGTAGTGTAAAATGTTCTTTGCAAGAAATAGTCCGCATCTCTCATCCTGTTATGTCCGCAACGTCTCTCCTGTCGCATGTCCACCGTAAACAAATCCAACCATCCGTTACAGGTCTTATGTGGGCCCAGATTGTTTACACCACGCTGCCAAATTTGCCACAAAGCGTTCACCTGGGCAACACGTCCATCATCACGCACAAAGCTGCCAGATGGTAAGTACTCTTGATGAGCAAGCCTAAGCCCTTTAACTCTGTGCTTAGGGCTACCTTTCCCATCACTTTGGAAAGACATAGGCAATATCATGCCTACGTAATCAGCAAATTGTGCGGCGTGATTTACAAATGCCAGAGCAAGCCATCCTCGGTAGCCAAAAGGAGGATTTCCCACTACTGCGTAATGCATAGATGGGTCTGGAGCGTTCCATGAAAGAAAATCTGCCCGCACTATATCTGGATGAAGGGGGAGGATATCAATGCCCATCCGATTGTTCTCTGGTAGAAGATCGTAAAAAGCCCCTGTGCCTGCAGAAGGCTCAATGAAATTATAGTCCTGCACATCGGCACCGTCAGATCTCATGTATTCAATAAAAGAACGGTAACACTTTAAAGCGATTTCGGGTTTAGTGAAAAACTGATCCAAACCGACTTTGCGTGGGTCAACCCATGAGGGTATATAAGTATTGTTTTCCCAGATTTTGTTACGCTCTTTGATTGCAATATCTGTCAGCATATTTTTTAGAGAGTCAGATTCCACAGGTCCTCTCGGGGTTAGCAGATCTCAGTTGATGATACGTCAAGCGTTTTCCTACAAACCCAATCGTCACTCTTTCCATTTGACGTTCTGTATCCAGCCTACGAGCATTGGGCCTGCCAGAGAACTCATTTACGTATCGCTGTAGTTGCCATTCAAACATGTAATGATACGTACTACCATAGTATCCACGCTTCAACAGCACCCAAAACGATTCTATGCCATTTGTGTGAGCCATGCTGTCTACATACTGCTTAACTGTTTGATGATTATATCCTTTTGATTCATAAGCTATAGCATCATCTGTGAACACATCAGAACCTGCCTTAGAAGAACTGTACATGAACCCAGTAAGCTTCACAGCCGTCGTATTCTGAACGAAGTTGGCTTGAATCTCATTGGTTGATCTATCTTTCGCACCTATCACTGCCGTTTTACCAACCGTTCCTCTACCAGCATTGAGTTTCTTATGCTCATGTTTATTATTCTCTTTGCCTCCGATATAGATTTCATCTATTTCAATAGGCCTGTCAAAGAGACTGAGTGATCTGTTGTTCCAAAATTCACGAATTCTCCTATCCAGATGCCATGCTGTCTTCTGGGTGATACCTAAACCACAGTGCAACTTCATAGAGAACACAACTTTAATACCAGTAGACATGATATAAATTGCAATAGCCCATACTCAATAGGCAAGTTTGGAGTCTTGCATGACGGATCCAATATATACACTGAATCGCTTACTGCAACGGTAAGGCTTAGATGGGTGCACTACACCTACCAGACGTTATCTGATCGACACTTAGGGCACATAGAATTGCTACCCCATCGTAGGTGTGCGAACCACTTTTCAACCAGTAGCGTCATCATCTGGAAGATCTCAAAAGATCTATCCAAGACATGCTGATGCGGTATGATTTACCAGAACCTGTACAATTCATAATACCAAGTTTTTATGTGTATGCACATTATACGAAATAATTGTGATTCATTGCAACTATAAGAGCCTCTACAGAATGACCCCGAAACGCACAGGAAGCTGGAACTCTACAGATGAACGGACGACAATCATGGCTGGCGTGATCTCCAAATAGAGTGACGTAGATTGGAGAGAGAAGGCCCATCCCAATCCACCGTGAATGGATGGACCCGCTTCGTCAGAGTCCGCATCTCCTCCCAAAGGTAAATTCCCACCGAGTCCCAAAATCAAGTAGGGAGAGCGAAGGTTTGTAGCATCCAAGGTTACAATGGCGGTGACATTAGGATGGAAAAAATAGGCAGCATTGTCGCGCCCTTCAAGGATGTAGTTCACAAAGTTGGCACTAGTGCCGATGGATAAATCCTGGTTGACTACCCATGCAAGCCTCAAGTCAAGTCCCGTTCCTACGGCCTGATCCGTCGTACCACCAACGAGGCTCAGTCCAAAACCTATCTTTGGACGAAATGATTGTGCCCGCAGATCACTGGAGACCGCAAAGAGTACAATAAGAAAGACGAATATTTTACAAGAACTCAATCGCATGATGGTAGTGCAACTAAAAGGTAAAAATGTGTGTTCATAACAATGTGAACTCATGGAACTATGAGATCCTTGACTTGTTGCAGATCCATCTTATTGAAATTCTTCAACTCGTTGAATAAATCCTCTCACTTTGTCGTATTCTTGAAATACAATCAACTCCTTTTGACACATTCCGTCTTGCATTTATCAAACCACTCTCAGTGATCTATGGCCGTCAATATCAATGATTTTCTTCGCTTAGGAACTCTCTTGGGTGAAGAAGAAATCCTCATCCAAAACAGTGCAAGAAGATATGCACAGGAGAAACTTGAACCCCGTGCATTGGAAGGGAATCAAGATGAAGTCTTTCACATGGACATTGTGAAAGAAATGGGAGAGATTGGCCTTTTAGGCTCGTTTGTCCCTGAGAAATATGGCGGTGCAGAGGTGAGTTATACTGCCTATGGATTGGTTGCACGCGAATTAGAACGCGTCGACTCTGGGTACCGCTCTTTTATGTCTGTCCAGTCCTCACTGGTCATGCTACCCATCCTTAAGTTCGGTACAGAAGAACAACGTACGACCTTTCTTCCTCGCCTTGCAACTGGAGAAATCATTGGTTGCTTTGGCTTAACTGAACCCGATCATGGATCGGATCCAAGCTCTATGGAAACAACAGCTCTACGGGTTGAAGGAGGTTGGAGACTCAATGGAGCAAAAATGTGGATCACTAACTCCCCTATTGCAGATCTTGCAGTGGTATGGGCAAAAGCAAAAGAATCGCCCAATGATTCTGGGGAGATTCGAGGATTTCTTGTTGAGCGGGGAAGTGAAGGGTTTACGACACCAAAAACGGGTAACAAGATGAGTCTACGTGCATCTATCACTGGCGAAATCGTTCTTCAGGATGTCTTCGTACCCGACAATCGAGTCTTTCCTGACATTCGTGGACTTCGTGGCCCCTTTACATGCCTCAACAGTGCCCGGTATGGAATCGTCTGGGGAGCTTGCGGAGCGGCCGAAAACTGTTTTGACAGGGCCCGTCAGTATGTTTTGGAGCGAGAACAATTTGGAAATCCACTGGCATCCATGCAACTCGTTCAGACAAAACTTGCCAATATGATGACCAGCATTACACAAATGCAACTCTTTGCATGGCGGATCGGTCAACTTATGGATGCTGGTCAGAGCACACCAGAAATGGTTTCCATGGCAAAGCGCAATAATTGTAATTCTGCCTTACAGATAGCCAGAACTGCCCGTGATATGTTAGGGGGCAATGGGATCAGTGGCGAATTCAGAGTCATCCATCATATGATGAACCTCGAAAGCGTCAACACTTATGAAGGTACCTATGATATTCATGGACTCATTCTTGGTCGCACCATTACAGGAATTCAGGCTTTTATTCCACGAGGCAACTCCTCCTCTGAATGAAGATGTCTACCAACCCATGATCCTATTGCGATTCAAGAGATAGTACTTTTCTCCACATATCAAAGGTAAGCCACCAATCTAACTGGGTTGCATTTGATACATCCCCACGGGCCAATCCATCAGCGAATGACTGTAACTTTGTCTGATCATAAGGCTCATAGTGGAGCACTGAATGACTTCGAAGCGTATCCAAGATATATTCTCGCATGTGGTAGAGATACATCTCTGTTCTACGATCACAATAATCCATTCCAATTCGTTTCTTGAAATGAGTGTAAGCATACGAGCTGAATGTGCCCAATGAAAACGGATACGTAATGGTTCCTTTCACTAGTGGATACGATGATAAAGTGGGAGCAGATCTTTTGAGCATGTGCCTCAACAACCGTCCATGCCAACGCAATCGTAGCGGAACCTGAAATAATGCCCGCAAGACTGAAGGTTGGGCATAAGGCATATAGGAAATACACTCATTGTCTAAGTAATTTTGCTCAAAACCAAAAAAATTCGGTAAGCGGGATCGAATGCTAATCCAATCCGCCTTATCCGCAATCGACATAGATTGAGGAAGATGTGTCCACGCATCATTGAGCTCTTGTTGAGCGGCAACTACCATATATTCTTGGACCTCAGAATTGAAAATATCCGCCTTTCCTACAGCGGGAATTTTCAAAGGTCGGCGGATAGAATCACCATGAATCGTACGTTCTAATACAAGTTGATTGAAGAGCTGACGGCGTGCGATTTCTCCAAACCCACCATCAATAATCCCCTTCCCCATTTGATAGAGTTGACAATATGCACTACGCTGAACGGATGCAGATGCTGGAGTGATGACTTGGGTCAGCCCAACCCTCTCTCGCAGGTAAGAAATACATCGGTCAACATCGGGAAGCTGATGTTCAAAATACTGCTGTTCAATTCCTTGGGCTTGAGCTACTTGACGGGAGATCTGCACATCAGGATGATCCAATGGCCCCCAAGAATGGGTTGAGATATTTTTTCCAATGGAGCATAAAACTCTAGAATCAAGTCCACCCGACAAGCCCAGACTCCATGAGTGATGGCCTCTGATATTTAAGGACTGTCTCAGAGTTCGTTCATACCTTGATCCATCAATATCCACAGGCGATACTTCACATTCCCACCGCTTGGAAGTGATCTGTACGTTCCTCTTCTTGATGATGGCATGTGCCCCAGACTCTAGACGAGATACCTGTTTGATTACACTGGAGGTAGAAATTGAATTGGCAAAAAACCACTGAGCACCAAAGGCAGAATAGTCAATATCCAACGGGGACGTTTCAATGGCCAACCAATCCAAACGTGTGCTGAAGAGAATACCTCCTGACCATGGACGATAGTACAAGGTTCGAACGCCCGTACAATCGGTAAAACATTCCACCTGAGCTGCACCCCAGCACACGATGATGAAATGACCATCTAGATCATCCACATCAACATGAGATTGATTCAGTAGATATGCCCAGTCGTTCTGAGTAAGGATCCTTCCATCACGAATCCCCAGCCCCAAAACTATAAATTGGCGTTCTCTCGGAAGAGGTCCATATAAACACGTCTCAGCTGGTCCTCCCGCTTGAGCATGTAGATCATCCTCAATAATCTCATATCGGGAATCACGATGCTGAAGAGGAGGTTTTGCGGGAGCATTCGCCCCTGCAAAACCTATCAACCAGCCCATGCTTTATGACTGGTTTTCAAGATGAGCTTGTGCGGCAGATAAACGAGCAATCGGAACTCTGAATGGAGAACAAGACACGTAATCAAACCCTAGCCGATAACAAAATCCAACCGACTGCGGCTCTCCACCATGTTCTCCGCAAATCCCAATCTTCAAGGTGGATTTGGCATCCCTTCCGCGATGGGTCGCTATCTCTACAAGTTGACCCACTCCCTCCTGATCCAGAACTTGAAAAGGATCATCCGCAAGAATCTTATGCTCTACATAACCTGGGAGAAATTTCCCAGCATCATCACGGCTATAACCAAAACACATCTGAGTCAAATCATTGGTGCCGAAGGAAAAGAAGTCCGCTTCCTTGGCAATTGCATCAGCAGTTAGAGCCGCCCTAGGAACTTCAATCATCGTTCCAATCAGGTAGTCAATTCGTGTTCCTGCTTCTTCAAAGACTTTCTCAGCAGTCTCCTGAATCAATTGTTTCTGATTCTGAAATTCTTCGACCGTTCCGATCAGGGGGACCATGATTTCAGGATAAGGATCAAACCCTGCATTGCGTACTTCTACCGCAGCTTCAATGATAGCACGCGTCTGCATGATCGTGATTTCGGGAAACGTAATTCCAAGACGGCAACCGCGATGACCTAACATCGGATTAAATTCGTGGAGTTCAACAAGTTTTGCTTCAATTACGCTCTGCGAAACTCCCATCAACTGAGCCATTTCTTGTTTTCCTGATTCATCATGGGGAAGAAATTCATGCAACGGTGGATCCAAAAGACGGATGGTGACCGGTTTGCCATTCATAGCCTTGAAGATCCCGATAAAGTCATCTCTCTGAAAAGGAAGCAGTTTATTGAGTGCCGATACTCTGTCCTCATCCGATTTTGCTAGAATCATCTCTCGAACACTCAGAATCCGATTCCCTTCAAAAAACATATGCTCTGTCCTGCACAGACCAATTCCCTCCGCACCAAAAGAAATGGCTTTCTCTGCATCTTCGGGGGTATCTGCATTCGTACGAACTTTGATGGGGCGAACTTCATCGGCCCAATTCATGAACGTCACAAAGTCTTCGCTCATTTGAGCACTCACAAGATCCTGTGCACCCTGGATAAGCTCACCCGATGAACCGTTAATGCTGATCCATTCTCCCTCATGGATTGTCACTTCACCTACAGTGAATGACTTCGTTCCATAATTGATGTGCACATCTCCACAGCCAGCAACGCATGGCTTACCCCAGCCACGAGCTACGACAGCAGCGTGGCTAGTCATGCCTCCACGTGAGGTCAAGATTCCCTGAGCTGCATCCATCCCTCCTACATCCTCAGGGCTCGTTTCAATACGAACAAGAATCACTTTTTTACCCTCTTGGGCCCAAGACTCTGCTTCATCGGCTGTAAAGACAACTTGTCCAACAGCAGCTCCAGGTGAGGCTGGAAGTCCAACGGCTAAGACATCATCCTGATAAGCAAGTTCATCTTTAAATCCAGGATGGAGCAGTTGATCTAAATGGCCCGGTTCTACAAGATCTCGCACAGCGGTCACTTTATCGGTGATTCCTTCTTCCACCAAATCCACAGCGGTTCGCAGAGCAGCACGACCCGTTCGCTTCCCATTACGGGTTTGTAGGATATAGAGCGAGCCATCCTGGATCGTGAACTCAATGTCTTGCATGTTTTTGTAATGCTTTTCAAGATCTGAGGTCATCCTCAACAACTCATGATAGGGCTGGGGAAACTCCTGTGCCATTTCAGAAATGGGTTTTGGCGTTCGGATCCCTGCTACAACATCCTCTCCTTGTGCATTCACCAGATATTCACCATACAATTCGGGTTCACCATTGGAGGGATTACGCGTAAAGCATACGCCCGTCCCACTGCTTTCTCCCATATTGCCATAGACCATTGCCTGTACATTGACAGCTGTCCCTAACAGTCCGGTAATTTTGTTAATTCGACGGTACTTAATCGCACGATTGCTGTCCCATGAATTGAATACTGCATTGATTGCATGCTCCAACTGCGTGTGAGGATTGGTTGGGAATGAATGACCTGCATGCTGTTTGTAAATCGCCTTGAACTGCTTGACGAGCTGTTTTAGATCTTCGGCATTCAGATCTACGTCATCGGTGACTCCCTTGGATTTTTTCATGGAGTCAATCGCCTCTTCAAAATAGTGGTGATGAACTCCCATGACGACATCACCAAACATGTCAATGAATCGTCGATAGGCATCGTAAGCAAACCGTTCGTTACCACTTTCGATAGCGAGCCCCTCGACAACCTGATCATTCATTCCAAGATTCAGGACGGTATCCATCATCCCAGGCATGGATTGAGCGGCACCACTGCGAACAGACACCAGAAGCGGTTTTGATGGATCTCCCAATGTGCGACCCAATGCTTGCTCAACATGCTTCAAGCCTTGCTCAATTTGATGTTTCAACCCATGCGGCCATGAGTGCTGGTTGCTACTGTAGTAGTGGCATGTTTCCGTGGTGACTGTAAATCCAGGAGGCACAGGCAATCCAATAGAGCTCATTTCGGCAAGGTTGGCTCCTTTGCCTCCAAGTAAGGATTTCATTTCTTTGGATCCTTCGGTCGCTTTGTTGCCAAAGCGATACACATATTGTGTGGACATGATCAAAATTAGTGATGATGAATAGTAAGGTAATGTAGCTCGCTATGCTACGGAATAGGAAATTTACTCAAAAATTTCGGTTTAACGTATAATGATACCCTTTTGTCAAGGGAACGTTGTATTCACATACGCGTGAACCCGTCAAAATTTACAGTTTAATGTCCACTTTAGTCATTGTTGAGTCTCCCACCAAGGCAAAAACGATTAGTCGTTTCCTGCCTTCATCCAAGTATACGGTCATGGCCAGTTTTGGTCATATCCGCGATTTGCCGCGTAATGCCCGTGAAGTCCCTGCCAAGTACAAAAAAGAAAGCTGGAGCAATCTGGCCGTCAAGATGGAAAATGGGCAATTCAAGCCCCTGTACATCATTCCATCCGATAAGAAAAAAGTCGTCAAAGAACTCAGGGAGGCACTGTCCAAATCTACCGAACTCCTCATTGCCACTGACGAAGATCGAGAGGGTGAAGCGATTGGATGGCATCTGATTCAGGTCCTCAAGCCCACCGTTCCCGTTCGTAGGATGGTGTTCCATGAAATTACAAAAAATGCCATTGAAAAGGCACTTCAAAATACTCGTGATGTCAACCAAAACCTAGTTGCTGCCCAAGAGTCGCGTAGAGTTCTCGACCGTTTGGTGGGGTATAAAATTTCTCCCGTACTTTGGCGAAAGATCGGCAAGGGCACCAGTGCTGGACGCGTCCAGAGCGTTGCGGTCCGTCTCTTGGTGGAACGCGAAAAAAAACGCATGGAATTTATTGCCGCTTTCTATTGGGACCTGGAGGCCACGCTGCAAACAGATTCCGAAGAGTTCTCGGCAACCATGACACATCTTGGAATCCAGAGATTGGCAACGGGCCGTGATTTTGACGATAACACTGGTCAACTGAAAACGTCTGCCCAATCTTCTGACATTCTGCTGATGAGCAAGGAGACGGCTGATGATCTAGTGCTCCGCCTTCCCTCTGCCGACTGGCGTATCTCCGATGTCTCTACCAAAGAGCGCAAGCGAAGCCCCGCAGCACCATTTATTACTTCATCCTTACAGCAGGAAGGGAGTCGAAAATTTCGGTGGAGTGCCAAAAAGACGATGATGGTGGCCCAGAAGCTCTACGAGCAGGGGTACATCACCTATATGCGAACCGATTCCGTGACCCTTTCAAAGGAGGCACTGAATGCGGCCCGTGATGCAGTAGTCCATACCTATGGGTCAGAAAACCTTAGCCCACAGGTGCGCCAGTATAAGAGTAAGGTGGCCAATGCACAAGAAGCCCATGAAGCGATTCGCCCCTCTGGGCGCGAAATGAAAACGGGTAGCCAACTGCAGCTGAAAGGGGATGAAAGAAAACTCTATGACCTCATCTGGAAGCGTACGGTTGCCAGCCAGATGGCAGATGCCAAAGTTGAAGATATTCAGGCTGTCTCCACCGCGACACTTACTGATGGAACGATTGCTCATTTTCGGTCTACGGGTCGGCGTGTTCTGTTTGCAGGATTTCTGCTGGTTTATGTTGAAGGAAGCGATCTCCCCTCTCAGGCACAACAGAGTTCTGAAAAATACCTGCCCCCTCTTGAGGCCCAGCAACCTTTGAAGTGTCTCCAGTTGGAATCAAAATCTCATGAGACCAAGCCACCTGCCCGCTTTACAGAGGCATCCTTAATCAAGAAGCTTGAACAGGATGGAATAGGGCGACCAAGCACCTATGCCACCATCATTACTACAATTCAGGATCGTGGAAGCGTCGTCAAGTCTGGCACAGCTCTCGCCCCTTCGTTTCGTGCGTTCGCTACGAACGCCGTCATGCAGGAGAGATTTGAACCGTTGGTGGATTCAGGCTTTACCGCTCAAATGGAAAAAAAACTTGATGACATATCTCTTGGCAGGGCGAAGGGACAGGAGTTTCTTTATTCCATTGATCAAGGAGAGGAGGGAATTCAAAAACGCGTAGATGTTGCTTTAGACGAGGTGGATCCTCGTAAAATCTCTACGGTCTTCTCCCCTAAATGGCAAACATGTGTTGTTCGTGTCGGTCAATATGGTCCTTATGTGGAGGCGACGATTGACGGAGAACAGCTGCGTAAAACGATACCTGACAACTGGATGCCCGCTGATGTGGATGATGAGCAATTGATTGCTCTGTTGAATCAGGCAAAAACTCCCGACCAGCAGCTGGGAATTCACCCTGAAACGAATCAACCGATCCTCTTAAAGAATGGTACATATGGAGCTTATATTGAATTGGTCAATCCTACACCATCCAAGGAAAAGCCTCGCCGAAAATCTATTCCAAAGGGCACTGCCCCTGAAGATATTACGTTAGATCTTGCCATTCGACTTCTACGTTTTCCTGTTGAACTGGGGGTTGACCCAAAAAATGGCGAACGTGTCCTCTATGATGAGGGCCCTTATGGACCTTATGTAAAACGTGGAAAAATAAATGCACCTATCCGAAATAAACAGGGGGCTGGCGAAATCACTTTGGACAAAGCCATTGAACTCTTGGATTTCAGAGCTGCCAATCCAAGAAAGCGAAAAGGCCGCCGCAAAAAGAAGTGATTGATCTGATAGATGCCATTGGATCGATCGTTATCGATAATACCCTTGCACCCTGATCCAGTGAAATTTATCCAATCATCGGATCTGCAATGATACAGATTCCAACACAACTCCCGTGTGAATCTCTCAATATACAGTCAATCATACATCATCTCTCACCAACAATCCACAGAACCATTGTTGAAGACAGAGGTTAATACACTCACATTTTGTATATCATTAATTCTTCAGAACTACAGCAAAATGATGTATGGCGGTGTTTCTCCACAAGAGTGTCCTCTTTACTCTTATCAGGATGTGTCTATGGCGTTGAGAATGCCATATTCTACCTTGTATTCATGGCTCAGAGGCAGTCGTACGAAACCTGTCATTGCTGTTTCGACAAGTAAGGAGCCCTTGAACTTTCTTCAGCTTTCAGAGGCTTTTGCCATTAATTATATGAGAAAAAATCTTGGAATCTCCCTTCCAAGGATACGGGAGGCATCTCTATATCTCAGGAGTGAGTTGGATATTGCTTACCCACTAATCAATCCTCAAATTCGTGTTGGAGGTGATGTTTATTTTAAGTACGCTAGAAAGATCTTGCTTAATGCAACTCGCCGTGGACAGATTGAATCCGTTGATCTTATAGGTAAATACATTAATCGGCTTGAATTTAATAATGAGGATCTTCCCGATGTATTGTATCCATGGGTTTCTGGTAAAGAGAGCAAGAGTATTAGAATTGACCCTAAAATCCGATTTGGACAACCTACCATTGCTGGTACTGGAGTGACCGTTGAGACTGTGATTGACTTATTTCAAGCGGGAGAGTCCTTAGAAAACATAGCAACAGGGTATCAAATTGAACTTACTAAAGTGAAAGATGCTGTAGCCTATGCTTCAAGTTGAAGCACCCATTTATCAAGGCATTTGCAATATCTCCGCGTTCTAATAGAAAAACACCCCAAGATCTCTCTGGTGTGTTTTTGATTTGCTATTGGAGAATTCCTAAGTTCATTTATTAGTGGTTGATCACTGGCCTTGTTTCACTTCAATAAATATCTTCATCGTGCTTAAAAAGATATTTTGCCAGAAGATATGTAGGTGCAAACACGGTTGACAGGGCCGTACCCAACAATGCAATAATAACAGAATTGCTCAGATCAAATCCTGTCATCTTAATTCCATCAGCTATTATCATCAACGCCCCAAAGATCAAGCTTATGTATGAAATTTTCATAAATCTGTTGGCATACATGTACCGATGTTTGTTTCTGTCCTCAAGTGCTTTTGTTTTTGCTGCTTGATATCGAGCCTGTTGCTCCAGATATTCGTTGAACGATTTGATATTTTCTTGAACCGAAGAGATCATGTTTAGAAAATTCATCACTAATCCGGTTTTTGAAATCATTCAATGGATTACTCATGATGCGGATACAATCTCTGGTTTAGATTGATTTGCACGAACTAATTTTTCTTCATATTCCTCCTTGATGAGTCGATCAGGAATGGACAAGTTTCGATAAAGAGGATTGAATGTTTTTTTCCATGCACCATATTCTTGTTGTGTCGTGGAAACTAACTCGGTAGCTGTTAATTCAGACAATTCATCAGTAACATAATCCAGTACCTCTTTATGAGTTTCTGCAACAATATTTTTGGGGTCGCCTGGTATATTAGAACTGCGCAAAGGATCAGTACCATACTTGATTGTTGCATCAAAAAGTGCCTGATTAATGGGTCCATACTCCCAAGCTTCAAAACGGGCGAACAAAATAGGACATCCATGTTGCCCCAAATGAATCATCTGAGCCAAATACAGTAACTTCTGTAGCTCCAACTGAGTAATTGTCCAGCGAGAATTCTCTAAAATGTAAGAGGCTGCATCAAATATTGATAAAGGAGTAGGAATCATATGATATAGTCTCAGAGTTTGACCCCGATCAATTTTTTAGGGAAAACGTTTGGTAATCGCAAAAGAAGTTAGGGGGACACACAACTTTTAGGACACCTGAACCACATAAAACCATAATTGATTTCAAATGTTGCATTTTGACTAAGTCATTACTCGTTGAGTTAGTCATCAGATAGACTATTTAGAAGAGAGTGAGCAGGAAATACTCTAAGAAATCGTTTGACAGCTGCGTAACGCGCAAAAATACCCATTAACCGTTCAAAAGATATTTGTTTGTTCTTGGATGTAAGATACCGAATGGATTTTGATGGCTTATTCCCCTCAAGTCAAATTTACTCTGCTGTATGATTTACGCAATTCTTCAACGATCACTTAACATTTCCCAACACATCGTTTAACTTGTTCCATCTCTTTGAGAGCTCTCTGGGAATGGAACATCCGGTGCATCAATGCTTAAAATGTTCATACTTCAACAAACACTGATGATCATTTTGGAGACACTATCTGCATAATTTCAATTGACTTTCAATCATCGCATTGTAACCATGGCTAAGCGTGATGACTTTTCGCAACTAAATTCTGGACTGAGTGGACGAGATCAATATGATTCTTTCTACTCAAACCATTTAGATCGTGAAGCAGAATGGCTTCGTAGAGGTGCAGAACAAAAGGCCAATGCAATTTCGCTCCTCCTTGACCAAAAAGATTTGAAGCCAAAATCCATATTGGATATTGGTTGTGGGACAGGTGCAGTGACTGCTGAACTAACACGACGCAAGATTGGAGAATCCTTTCATGCTTTGGATTATTCTGAAGATGCCATTCAGCATGTAAAAGAAACGCTTCCCCATGTAAATGCCAAAGCGGGAGATATATCTGATTGCTCAAAGTTGTTTCCAAACTCAAAATTTGACTTACTCATTTGTAGCCATGTGATAGAACATCTTGAGTACCCACAGATTTTTTTGAAATCCCTGACTGATGTCAATTGAAACCATTTCATTGCTGAAGTTCCCCTCGAAAATTTATTCTTTGGAAAAATGAAGGGACTGTTACAGGATCGTGGTAACCACCCAGCTGGCCATGTTCAGTTCTTCAACAAAACTGATTTTTTCGGATTCCTTTCGGAGAGCGGGCTTGAAGTAGATGATCATTATGTTTATGCACCATCATCAAGTTTGGATACGATCAAGTTTGCTTATGCAGGAGTCAATCATTTAAAGGTGCTTCTGAAAATGTGTACTGAACATTATCTCCCTCGCACTTTGGGTTCCTTTTGGGTTAAATTTTATCATGCCCATATGAGTGTACTCTGCCATAAGAAATCACGATAAGATCAGAAATGAAACGAAGAATTTAGCGAGGTTGATCAAAGACTTGATATGTAATCCTCCAGGATTATCTCCCCATATCTGCATCTCCTAAGCGGAGAGAATAAAGAATATTTAGGTAACTTTCATATCGTGCCACAGCAATGTCCCCGCTTTCTATGGCATCCTTCACACCGCACTTTGGTTCATGATCATGAGTACACGCCGAGAAACGACATTTTACAAGATGGGGCTTCAAGTCTGGAAAATAATGAGCAAGTTCCCATGGCTCAATATCCAGCAATCCAAACTCTCGTATGCCCGGTGTGTCAGCTACGCTTCCTCCACAATAAAGTGGATACAATCTTGCATGTGCAGTCGTATGGCATCCCTTGTTCGTCTTCGGACTGATCTTTTCCACAGGAATATTGATACTAGGATCCATTGTATTGATCAATGAAGATTTGCCCACCCCTGATGGACCAATCAATACACTTATCTGATCTGCCAGTACCCCCTGTAATTGATCCATCGTGGCTTGGTTCTCAATACTGGTAAGTACAACTGGATACCCCAATTGGCGATAGCTATCCGCAAGATCATGGATGACATTCATCTGAAATGCAGAAGCCAGATCGGTTTTATTGATCACGATTCCAGCAGAAAGCTCCTGTGCTTCGCAGGCCACCAGTAACCTATCCATCAAACCTACATTGACATCGGGTTGGCGAGCTGCTTGAACAATCCATATCTGATCGATATTAGCAACTAACGTCTGTCGTTTGCCCACCTTACGACCGGCTGCACGACGATACAGACAATTATGACGCTGGTCTACCTCAATGATAATTCCAGTTTCATTGTCAACCGTTTCAATGGTTACTTGATCGCCAATAGCAACTGGTTGCGTCTCATCCCCATGAACCAGTCGCATTCGTCCCCGAATCCGGGATGGAATGATGCTTGATCCCGCCTGAACATCTATCCATGTTCCTGTGGACCGAATGACAGTTCCCTTCAACATCAGTGAATGAGCATCATTGAAACCTATACCTTGAACAGTTCGTAGATACTTAAACTGCATTGCATTTTCCCACAATGGATCAAAATCAGGAAAACAACCATGATCAGTCCTCGGAAGCCAAAGATGCATTTGGCAAACTTGAACTTGATCAAAAAGTGCTCTTTCTGATCACTGAATCAGTGAACACAGCTGTAGAAGCTGCTTCTGCGTTCGCAGATAGACTGACCGAAGAATGTTCAGAAATCTTTAACAGCACGCAAACACATTCCCGTAAATCAGATGACACGTCTGAAGACAAGGAGTCTACCAAGGACCCATCTTAGTTGACTGCGATTGTCTCAGGGGGCACTCCATTTTTGGAGTCTGGCACTCTGAAGACCTCAACTGGATCATCAACAGGTGGGCCACTTAGAGTGATATCTAAGACCTGACTCATCCGGCGCACATAACTGATATCAAGTCCTTCCAGCATATTGGATTTGATATCTTTGATGTCTTTCTCGTTCTTTTCAGGCAGTAGGACATGTTTGATTCCCGCCCTTTTGGCAGCAAGCACTTTCTCCTTGATTCCCCCAACAGGTAACACTAACCCCCGGAGGGTGATCTCACCCGTCATGGCTAGGTTGTGATGGACTTTCTTCTGGGAATAAATGGATACCAGAGCTGACAGGAGTGCAATTCCTGCACTGGGGCCATCTTTGGATACTGCACCTGCAGGTACATGAATATGTATATCGTAGTACTTGAATGCAGTTTCAGGTATCTCTAATTCCTCTGCACGTGCTTTCACATAACTCAGGGCAGCTTTTGCAGATTCTTTCATCACATCCCCAAGACTACCTGTAAGCGTCACTTTCCCACTCCCTCTAGATACCGATGCCTCCACAAACAGAATTTCTCCTCCCGTAGGGGTCCATGCCAGCCCCGTAGCAACACCAGGCACCTCGGTACGCTCAGCAACTTCATTATAAAATTGTTGAGCTCCAAGATATTCTTCAATATCATCTTTATGAATATCCTGAGATTTTACTTCTTTGGTTGCCACTTTTTTTGCAACCCCTCTCGCAACACTACCAATCGTACGTTCCAGATTTCGGACACCTGATTCACGGGTATATCCATCAATGATATAGTTAATTGCAGATTCATCAATGGTAAACTGTTTAGGCGTAAGTCCATTACGTTCAATTTGGCGGGGCACTAAATATCCTTGGGCAATCGCCAGTTTCTCCTCTTGTGTGTATCCGGTAATATTGATGACTTCCATACGATCTTTCAGTGCGACAGGAATAGGTTGTAGGGAGTTCGCCGTAGCAATGAAAAGTACCTTGGACAAATCATAATCTAATTCAATATAATGATCGTTGAAAGCAATATTTTGCTCAGGATCCAAGACCTCAAGAAGTGCACTTGAAGGATCACCACGATGTCGATCGCCAACCTTGTCAATCTCATCTAACATAAATACTGGATTGGAGGATCCAGCTTTTTTGAGTCCTTGTAAGATACGCCCAGGCAGTGCACCAATGTAGGTTCTCCGATGTCCTCGAATTTCTGCTTCATCATGAACACCCCCTAAGCTCATCCGAACAAACTGGCGATCCAATGCACGAGCAATACTGCGTCCTAAACTTGTTTTACCTACGCCGGGAGGCCCATAAAAGCATAAGATCGGTGCTTTCATATCTCCTTTGAGTTTTAAGACAGCCAGATACTCAAGAATCCTTTGTTTGACTTTTTCCAGTCCATGATGATCTTCGTCAAGCACTTTTTCAGCGTTCGAAATATCAAGTTGATCTTCAGTGGTTTCGGTCCAAGGTAGATCAAGAATCCAGTCTACATAATTGCGGGTAACGGCATAGTCGGGAAGGGCAGGATTTGTACGCTCCAACTTTTTCATCTCCTTTTCAAAGACCTTCATCACATGCTCGGGAAGTTCTTTTTCTTTCGCTCTTTCTTTGAGCCCCTCATGTTCAGTCGACTCATTTCCTTCTCCCAACTCATCCTGAATGACTTTCATCTGCTGTCGAAGGAAAAATTCCCTCTGTTGTTGATTCACATCGCTCTTCATTCGTGAGCGAAGTTCATCAGAGAGATTGAGAACTTGAATTTCTTTGTTCAAATGTTCAACCAATAGGCGAGCACTTTCTCCCAAGGATAATGTTTCCAGAATGACTTGTTTTTCATCTACGCCGATCTGAAGATTTGAAGCAATAAAATGGATCAGAAACGAAAATGATTCGATACTTTCTACAGCTTCTACGGCTTCATTAGGAATGTTAGGAGACAGATTGATGATCTCAATGGCCGATTCCTTGATGGAATGCATCAAGGCTCGCTCCTCAACATCATTTTCAAATCCTTCGGTTTGTTCAAGAACCTCAACGCGTGCTTTGAAATAGGGCTTGGTCTGAATATACTCTGTCGATTTGATGCGCTCTCTACCCTGAATGATAATACTAGTAGAATCATCTGGCATGGTAATGATCTTCAAGATCCGAGCCACGGTGCCAACCTCGTAAAGATCTTCTGACTTGGGCTGATCGTTTTTTTGCTCCCTCTGGGCAATGACTCCAAAAATCTTGTCTCCTTTAGCGGCATCTTGCACAAGTTTGATAGATTCATCACGCCCGACGGTAATCGGCATCATGACTCCTGGGAATAGAACTGTGTTGCGCAGTGCTAAAACAGGAATTGTGTCTGGAACGACTTCAGTTTCATCATCATTATCGTCGTTATTGTCTGGATCTGTAATAACCAGATCCTCGGCAACATCGTCGTCGGATGATTTAGCCATTGATAAGATGAACATGTAGAATTAGAATGTGTGAATCAGGGAGTACGTCAAAAATTGAACCAATCTGTAATATGTGACAAAGTGTCAACAAAGTAGCCTAAGATAGGGCATTTCATTCCATCTTGAGTATAAGATACCATTCACGCTACTTCAAATGCCATAAATTCGTATGCAATAGTGGAGTGAATATAGACTATGCTGTCGGGTTTATACTATTTCCAACAATCTATGATTGAGTGATCCCCCTGATGCAAGCATTTCATCAATCCAATATACGCTATCAACCATTGCAGTGAACCAGTAGAAAGTTAAAGATTCAAGATCACGCTTGGTAAAACACATTAATATAACATTCACCTTCACAGAAGTTATACAGAATGAAACAATCTGGTTTCAATGACTTGAATATCAGTGCTATTTGTCTTCTGAAAAATCGGGAGACTTCTTATTCTGATGAGGCTTAGAGTTAACTATATCTATTGTACTCCCTTTCATTTTTGGATAGCTTCAAAATGGCATCCTAAGATTTCTCTCAATATTACCTCTGAGATACGTCAATCACGATAACCTTCGCATTATTATTTAGGTGATTTTTCCAGTTTTGTTGAAGTAAATCCCTGAGGTGCTCTGGCCCTCTCGGTAGATTTCCATCAGGTGAAATTGCTTTCATATAATCAGGACCAGCCCCTAACCAAAAAACCACATGAAGCCGATAACCATATGACTTGGGGTTAAGACTATGTTTCAATAAAGTCTGGTTGCTCATTTTCTTCCAAAGTGTTATGTCAGAATTTTTATTTACAGATATTGGTATTTCAAAATCAGATCTGAACGAAATACGAATATCTCCATCATGTATGGATCGGGTATCCTTATTTTTATGGCACACATAAACTTGATACTTCTTAAGATATGTCTTCAAATATGATGTGAGTATATCACAACACTCTCTATGAGATTTAGGATGTGGAAGCTGATCTGGATTTCTAGGCCATTCCCATAATTGATGCCAATCAACGGCAGTATGATTGTCGCTCATACGTTCAACGAATGTTTCAAAAGCTTCTACGATAATGCAAAAAAGATCTACTGGACTTGCAGGCATCCCGTCTGTGAGTACATTCTGAATTTGTTCGAAAGTTAAATCGGAACGATACAGAGCACTCTGGTGACGAATTTGTAACTGCTGAGCATTAGCTAGATGAAATTTCCAATCAGCCAAATCATCATCGACGATGAGTTGTTCCAAAGTATCAATCGCCTCTTGGCTGATTCGTTTTTCCAATTCTTGGATCCATCGTTGAAATAAACCTTGAAATTTATGGATACCTTTCTGATCATCTGTAAAAGATTCTGGTTGGTTTTCTATTATTAAAGGAGTAATTCGTCTGCCAAATTCTTTCACCATCAATGCAATTTCAGCACAAGTCCAATCGCCGTAGTAATCCATCGGGAGTTCAACAGTAGCATCATGTCCAAGGAAGTCAACAACATGACGAGTCCGTGCATACTCTCCCTTTGAAAGAAAACTGATCAGTCGTGGACCATAGCCACGTTGATTGAGCATTAACCCCGCACTCAGCCATAAAGCTTGCTGCCCTAAGTCCATCTGCTTACGGTTCAATCGTTGTGTAATGATTATTAGCAAAAATTTACCAAATGCATCTTTATGAAGAATACAACACCATAGAATGAGAGATAATGATTCAAGTTGTGTCGCATTGCAGCGAGTTGGAAATACAGTAAACATCCGAGGCATTGCGTAAGATACAATGTGTTCCCACTGCTTTTGAAATGTAAACTTGTAAAGATGAGCAACGGGGGGGTGCTTTGAACGAATACATGCGTTGTGTACAGAAACCAGTGAATCCGCAACGATCTTCGGATCGTTTTGCATAGCATATATGAACCAGGATGGATCATCATCATTAAGTCCAGATTCCTTAGTTGATCGTTCGTTAATATGAGATGAACCCGTGATGAAATAAAACCCCAATGCTCTTTTTTGGGCTTTTTCAGTTAGAGTGATGAATACGTTACAGGTCTTCTGCATCTCCATCATAGCGGCCAAAAACGGTAGTGCATAATAAGATCTCTGCCCGTTTTCAAAGAGCTGCATAATTTGATCTAAGTCTGGTAAGTCCTCTCGTTCTAACAAGCTACAAAATCCAGCGAGGGTCGCTTCAACTAAATCCTGATCTCCCTCTAAGAAGGACTGTAAGCCAGTCCAGATGGAATCTGATTTATGTTCTGATAGATCATAGTAAACACGTGCTAACTGATCAAGAATCATTGGTGTGCATCGCCCCACTGATAATTCAATTCTTTGCTTCCGTACCTGATCAAGTATTTCCTGTCTCTTTGTATCGTCCACTTGCCTCTCTTCAGCAGGATGAAGAATGAAAGGTGACAGGTGATTTCGTTGAATGAGCTCATCAGATATACGGGGTAAAATCTTGATGATCACATCAGTTGAAAGTGGAGGTCCCCACCCCTTTCGGGGTCTCAATGACCAAGAAGCTAGCTCTCTTGCTACACTTGGATTTGAATCCCAAAGTTGTACTGCGCGATGAACGCACCATAATCGAAACTCCTCTTGGGCATTGACTCCGACAAACTTGAGTCCAATATATTTGTCAAGTAACAGTTGCCCAATCCTGTGTTTCTGTTCATTCAATCCATACTCAATAAGCTCTCGCTGGATTTTCTCGTGTTTACTTAGCCATGAATGAATCAAATTACTTGACTCACGATCAACCCCATTCCATTGCTGATCGGTGGGATGGATCAAAACCAGATGCGATAGGTCTTGATCAAATTTGACGAGTTTAAACCAAGAAAAGAGTTCATGGATACTCGCTTGGTTTCCACATAATTTCAAGCATTGTGCTAGAATCTGCATCACAATCATTGATAAATGATGATGAACTAGCTGTGGAATAATCTCTGAAGAACGATCTGAGAGATATGTCAGTAATTGGCAGAGTTGCGTAGGATCTGAATGATTTGGTAGGGTTTTAAAAAAGTTGACATAGATACTTGGATGATTAACTTTTGATCGAGTGATTAAATCATCAAAGAGTTCATGGGGATACAAATCATAAGGATAGATCAAATAAAAAACTGTCCCTAGTAAATCATTGGTTTCATCTATAATTCGTTCTTCCTTCAAATCAGTAATTAATTCCCTTAGAAATACCCTGACACCCTTCTCATGATCTATCAATCTGGTTATCGTAAGAAGTGCCTCACAGCGAAGCTTGGGAACCCAGCGATGATCTCGGATGATCACTCTGAGAACCTCTATGTCGGATATTTTCATTGTAGTGCTTGAGTACTTCTGAGAAATCCCGCGTAACAACAACAGAATCAGAGTTTGATTGACTTTGGATGGATGAGATGAACTAACCAATGTTCTCATCCGTGATAGACCTTCATCTGTTGCGAGTCCATGAAGGTTCATAGAAAAGGGCCCATCAGAACATCTGCTGATAGTCCTTTCAAGTTTATCAAGTAGGTACAATCGCTCTTCTGGCCTAAAATCTCCAATATTTCCGTAGCATAAGAGTGATAGTGGGTCCTCAGTAATGAGAATCTCTCTCTCTCTATGGTTTAGTGTTGCCAACCAACCTGCTAAGCCTTGAAGATCTAAACATGGAGATCCATTGAAACCATATAAGAGACCCAGAACTCGCCGAATGCTCAGTCCGTCTCGAATTTTCTGATCCAAGTAGCGAGCTGCTAGAAACTCAATTTGAAATTGATGAATTTGCACATTTAACGAATCCTCATTGTGAAAAAAATATGACATGATCGCTTGATGAATAGGCTGAATATTGGAAGACCCTGTTTCAAGAAAATTACAGCATTCAATGAATTTTGTATCCTCACCTGCTCCAAACTTATTTGCAATCAACAAATACGCGAAGATCCTGCCAGATTCAACTAAAACCTCTTCGGGTGAAAAATCTTGATAATCTGACCTAGGTTTACGAAAGAGTGCTCGGCATCCATTCTCGTACAATGAGCTGAAACTGTCGGACCAACCCATTTCGCTGATGGAGTCTATCAAACTGTGTAGGAAATGGGGATTCCCCAGAAAGGTATTGATACCCTTTTCAGTGGCTTTCTGAATAAATACATCTACATTGATCGATCGATGGGTAAGAATTTGTTGTATATCACTTGAACGTAATGGATTGAGTTGGAGTATTGATACTGTCAATCCCTCCTCTAAAATTTTGGAAAATTCTGACAGATCCACATTCCTGATCCAACTGCCGTTTTGACATGTGATGCGAAACTTGGTAGTGCCCAGTGCTTTGAGTTTTGCAATCAGTTGATCCATCACAATTCTTGGGTCTCCTCCCCCTATTCGGACCTCATCAACACCATCAATGAAGATGATTTCCCAATCTGGGCATACAGAGAGATCCCATCGTAAAAATTGTTGAGCGGTCATCACATGTGAAGTATCACACCTCAGTGCGGCTTGCTGAACTTCAGTAGTTTTCCCCATCCCTCGATCGCCTAACAGGATATACCCATGATCCGAATCAAAATCACGAAGTGACAATGGATCTTGCCAGTAGCGGTGATCTTCAATGGGATCTATCAATCGGACTGTACGTGGAACGATCATTAGCCTACCTGCTCAATCCACTGATCGGTTGTGAACGATAAAAATTCGCTGATTGAGATTCCTCCCCCACCTATCAAGACTGTTTTAGCATTAGGAAATCTCTCCTTAAAAGCATTTAATCCACGGTATGAGGATTTGGAGCCACTCTTGACCTCTATACCAAGAAGATGGGGCCCTCTTGCAACTATAAAATCAACCTCATGTCCATGATCATCTCGCCAGTAATGAACCCGAGTGGCTTGATCTTGTCTGGTATTGATCAAATGTGCACCCACTGCACTTTCAACGATCCTTCCCCACTGAGATGGATTATCTCTTGCATCAATAAACGTATTCCCTGAGGGAGCTGTCATCAGTGCTGTGTTGAGTACATTAAATTTGGGATGTGATGCAATGCCTAAATATTGTGAGGGTGTATACCGGGAAAGCGTCGATACAAGAAAAGCATCTCCAAGTAAATCTAAATAGTTTTTTATTGTCGTTGTATTGCCTTTGTCTTGAAGCATACCGATTAATTTATTGTATTCCATGATTTGTGCCGAATATTGGGGGACCATATTGACTAACTGGCGCATTAATGCTGGTTTTCGAATCTGCCTGAGCGACATAATATCCCGCTGGATCACAGGGTTCACAATCGATTCCAGAATATATGTCCGCCAAAATTTTTCATCTTTTACACCCTTTAAACTTTGTGTAAACGGTCCTGGATAGCCTCCGTAAAATATATATTCATCCACCGTTAAGCCAAACTGATCCATCATTTCCCTGAGCGACCAATGAGAAACTAACAACTGTCGAAAACGTCCTACTAGGCTTTCATTGCGACCCACGAGCATTTGCCATACTGAAGATCCTAAAATGACAATTCGGAGTGGTGTATTCTCTCTGCGATCTCTGTCCCAGAGACCCTTGACATAATTTGACCATTGTGGGACAAGTTGTATTTCATCTAAAAACAATATGAATCCATTCTTCGATTTTAAAGATTCCTTGCGTGCATTCTCCCAAATATCAACAAGAATATTTGGCTGTGTAAGTTTGACGCTTGCTGCAGTATCAAATACTGGTGAATCACTTGGGATCTCTGACTTCAGGGTAGATGGATCATCAAATGAAATATACTTGCAATTGATACCCAATTCTTCAAATAATGACATGGCTTGATGAGCAATTGTTGTTTTTCCAATCTGACGCGGACCCATCACAGCAATAATTCGCATATCTCTAGGATTTGATGCGAACTGAACTAAACGCCTAACATGTGTTTTTTGATAAATTTTCATCAAATAGTACTAACTTTTAGAATTTGAAAATGTTAGTACTATTTGAATCATTATTTGTTCCCAAAATACTCTCTAATGGTCTCCCAATCATAAGTTTACTCCATCATTGAAGTAATTGTAATTGAAAATCGCCACTTAGAACCAATTTTAAAATGATACATTAGATAACTGGAATGAATTATTCTAATTATAATCAATTCATATGCAAAGAAAATTATCAACACTTTTCATTGTGATTACCCTAATTGGTGCTGGATGCTCTTCAACTGAAAGAGCAGATCATTCTATACCTGATCTTGATTCTGCTTTAATTGATCCACCTAGCACGATAGATGAAACTGGCACAATCGGTATCAATGACGCTATCTCTGATCGCATACAGTTACTTCGCGATTCTGTATTTAGTTTATTACCTCAAACCCAATTAACGGACTATCACTTAGCTAAACTATCCCTTCTATCACCGAAAACTCAATCGATTCAATCAATTCTTAGCCTTTTTCCGATTGAAGACTTACCAAACAGGCGTGAATTAAATAGTTGCAAGGCATCATCATTTGAGTACTACTATGGAGGTGATCATCTCATTGACTATAACAAAGCCCGCTGTGCGGCATTTAGAGAATTTAGTACTGGTATTCGTCGCTACCCACACTATGTCCTTAATGACGATTTGAATGGTGCCGACATTTTGAGTATGCTTTATGCCAACGGATATGGAGTAAAAGAAAATAGAAATTTGGGCATTCTAATGGCCATAGAATCCTCGGGTAGCTATTCTGGGGTCTATGAGTATCAAGATGATTTATCAGGCGGCTACTTGAATGACTTATTGATGAATGACCTCAAAATTTTTGATATCTTATCCTCTAGGACTTCAGCTCCCCTAAGTAGCAACTATAATATATTAGAACGCACTGGAGTTGAAGATCTACAGCCTCAATTTCTATGGGAACTCAAAATGGATTCGCTGGTCGGTGTGGATGGGTACCTCCGATGGATGATTGATGAATTCACTGATTCTGTGCTCAAAAATGAAACATACGCTTCCGGTTCTGGTGCTTTATATTACTCTTACCTTCCAGCTAAATGGTTTCTAAATCATTTTCATTCTCTTTCCTTTGAATTTTTTGAATCTGGGCAGTATCCAGTCTATAATCAGGAAGAGGTTCAACAGATAGAAAATCAATTGAAACTTACCCTCCTAAAACTAATTCAGGATCCGTACAAACTCTCTGATAACCGTGTTATAAATATCAATGAAACTCAACCCATTTGGACTCGATATCGTGATTCATGGATAGAGTATGGACAACAACGCTATCCTCATGTAACGGAAGACAGTTGGATAGGATGGTTAACGACTTGGAGAATCAAACAACTGGTAGGCCCAGTTTGCACCTATGGATCTATTCCCGAAGGAGATGTGTACCGCCACCACTATAAGGAAAACTTAAAGAGTGAAATTCAACTGTCTTTCGTCTTTAATCCTACCAACATCTGTGATCCATCATAGCGGACATACCCTTGATCTTCACTATTTTTTCTTGATCATCAGCAATAAGCATGATGGATGTCAATGAATGTTCATACACCAATTTATCGCCAGTCATTCATTATCGTCTCTATGTTGTTGAGGGAACAAGTTAACAATTAAGTGAGCTAACCCATAACGAACAATCAATGAAGCGAATACTCATTCATGACTTCGGAGGCTATGGCTTTCCTGTTACACTGAGCAACTCTCTTCAGAGTCGAGGATATACCGTTGGGCATGCCTATTGCAGTAGTCTCATAACAACTCCCCGTAATGTCACAAAAACTTCCCATGACGTAACCTTACTGCCGATCCAAACCAAACATCCCTTAAACAAATACAATTTCATTGAACGGTGGAAGCAGGAATTAGAATATGGACATTTGGCCCAAAAAGTAATTCTCCACTTTAACCCAGACATCGTCATATCTGCCAATGCTCCCCTCAACGCACAGAAGCGAATTCATCAAACATGTGCTAAGCATGGAATCCCATTTATTTTCTGGTTACAAGATCGAATTGGGCTTGCTACTTCCCAGGTATTAAAAAAGAAAATTCCTGTTTTCGGATCTGGGATTGGGGTATTTTACCAAATGATTGAAGGGCAGTTACTACGCAAGAGCAATGCGATCATCTCCATCACGGATGACTTTATACCCTATCTTGAGAACTTGCATATTGCTCCAGAACGCTACCATATCATTGAAAATTGGGGCACACTCAGTAGTTTTCATGGAGATCCGAATATGTGGTCAAAACAGCACCAACTTTCAGATCTTCCTATCTTTTTGTATGCAGGTACGCTGAGTATGAAACACAATCCGTCCATACTGCTTGACTTAAGTCTACAACTTGGTGATCAGGCTCAGGTAGTCGTGGTATCACAGGGAAAAGGAGCAGACTGGCTGAAAGATGCTCTAAAACAATCTCCTCATCTGAACCTCACCGTCCTACCCTATCAAAATCCTGACCAACTGCCTGCCATGTATGCCTCCGCCGACATTCTTTTAGTTTTATTGACCGAAGATGCCAGTGAGTTTTCCGTCCCGTCAAAGTTGTTAACTTGCCTTTGTGCTGGTAAGCCAATCCTCTCTGCGATTCCTCAGAATAACCTTGCTACTCGAATTATAAACAAATCTGGAGCCGGGTTTGTAACCAAACCCGAAGACCATGATATGTTTGGTCATCAAGCTAAGTATTTGTTACACCATCCAGATATATGCACTTCTATGTCCGAAAAAGCACAAAAATGGGCGCAGGAGAATTTTGAAATCAATCGTATTACCGATCAGTTTGAAACCATTATAACTCTGGTGCAATCATGAATCGTCCTATTGCCTATGTTACCCGTTTTGTGGCAGAGTATCAGCGTGCATATCTTGAAAATTTGAATCAACGCCTGAACGGAGGACTCATGGTTTTCGGAGGAGAAACCTATGATTCATCTTTTAAAGATCTCTACTCCGCATCCAATGCAAATTATACATTTGTTCCGATGAAGAACAGATGGATTGGTAGAAAAGGAACTCTAATACAAAATGTGCAACCCATAATAGCATGTAATCCTGCGGTAATTCTAGTTGAAGAGGCTCCTCGTACTCTTTCATTGCCTTGTCTCTTAAAGATTGCTAAAAGGCAAAAAATTGGCACATTATTATGGGGGCACTTTTCATCCAATAATCGTCGATTTTCTCGTTACAATCCACTTGATCGATACCGTATTTCTTTAGCTAAAAGCGTTGACGGATGTGTATGTTATACCGATGAGATTGCACATTTAATCCGCCCCTTCATTACATCCCAATCCTGTTTCGTTGCACGAAATACCATAGATACAAAAACTCTTTTTAGTCTATATAAATCATTACGTTCAAAAGGAAAAACCCATATTCGCTCCAGCCTTGGTATTGATGAGAAAAGTCATGTCATTGTGTTCATCGGTCGACTCATTCCAGAAAAGCAACCCGAAGTCTTATTGGATCTTCACAACGTTCTAAGCACCAAAATCAATTCAACCCTGATCATGATTGGTGACGGACCTGAGAGTCACAAACTATCTTCAAGAATCCAAAAAGAGGGACTCAAAAACGTATTTATGCTGGGTGCACTTGCTCAATTCGAAGCCTCTGCTCCTTGGATCTATGCATCTGATATGATGGTGTGCCCTGGATATGTCGGATTGAATGTGAACCATGCATTTTCTTTTGGACTGCCGGTGATTACATGTAAAAGTCCTGATCCTGATATCCGTTATCATAGCCCCGAAATCGCCTATTTAACACCGGGATTGAACGGAATGATGTACGACTATGACGACTTCAACTCCCTAGTACAAGCGACACTTTCGGTATTTGATGATCTTCCCCGCTTTTCTGAAAATGCTTATCAATATGCAGTAGATTACTTACAGGTAGATCAAATGGTTGACGGATTAATGGAGGCGATCGAGTATGCTCAGTTATGCCACAAAACCTAATCATTAATCGTGACTACTCCCTGCACCGTGCTACGGGTTTAGTCACCTTGATAAATTTTCCAGATCTTTTGTTACCTGCTATCTAATGAGAATATGACCCTCATTTGAAATATGATTCTTGGGGATGTATCAAAAATAGCTAAAATGGGACAAGATATCTGGATAATAGGTACTCTCACTTAAAGAAATCACAATGCTCATTCTTGGGGAATTTCTACGAACAATTACGTCAATTCAACTGGTAAATTCACATGAAAGAGTAAGTTGAATTGCTTGACATTACCAGAATTCCAGCATGATCTGATGGTTTCCAAGATTGCTCTCCGCTCCATCACTTGTTTCAGGTTCCTCCACAAAGTACACTCATATGTGCATGGTAATATTCAATCCATGGTGCTCCTAAATACCTTGGACCATAATGCTCGCTACACATTTTAAAGAGATAGTACAATCTGCTTTCATTCCCATATCTGAACTTCAATGTATCCTTATCCAGTACTGGTGCATATAAATTTTGGTCCATGATATTGAGTCCAGCGTCAATCAATATGTTTCGGAAGCTATTTTGATCAAAAAACTGAACATGTCCGGCAGGATGATTCCCCCTATCCTGAAAAAGCGATTTGATTTTACCAAAAAACAGGTTTTCAAGGGGAACTTCTGCGAGAAAATTTAGATAAGTGAGCCCACGAAGAGATTTCAAGAATTGTTTGGGTTCCTCAAGGTGTTCCAAAACATGAGCACAAATAACTAAATCAAAAATTTGTCCTTCAAATAATTCAGCACTTTCAACAACATCCCCTGTCACAGCGTGTACATCAGGAAGGGTGGAATGCACATACTCAATGGCTTCGCTGGAATAATCAATCGCATAATAGGAATCAGCTATTCCACGTCGTTGCAATTCAGCAATCACTGCACCCGTTCCGCAACCTATCTCTAAAATTTTAGAAGGCGTAAGATCATTACGCTCAAGTAAGGCACAGATCGAATCTGCTGTTTGGTAGGATCGGCGTTTGAGCCATTCTGCCTCTTTTTCTATAGAATCAGAATATAGTTGACTATAAAAATCTCTACCAGAAAGCTTTTCATTGTAAGTAGAAATTGTATTAGATTTTTTTCCTTTCATTAGGATTATTGATTGAGGCTATCACGTAACCCTCAAGTGATGAGTCTATTTTATTTGATCAACGACCTGTTACTTCTTAGATCCTTACTGGTTCCAATAAAGGATTTCCTGACTTTTGCCATTCATTGCTGTGATTTGTAACCTCAACGGTGACTGCTCACCAATCTGAAGTATCAACTGCTATATCAATGACTGAGCCATTATGTACTTCCTCAATCCGAGCAGTACACCCTAACATTACGAGCAGTCCTAGTTTCGGGAGCTTCTACGTTTTATAGAAATATGCTCTGGATCACTTTTGGCACCTTTTTAGAGTTGGATACTACACTTTGTAAATGACTCCTGATCTAATCATGCAGTGCAAACATGAAGAACTAACTCCTCACTTGCATCAAGACATAACTACATTCCACACTATAAATCAGATTTATCAATATAGAATGGGGCTCCACATGAAGTCCCATCAATACTGGAGAACGCCTTGTAGATTCATGCCAATATTTCTGGGTGTGGTGGCATGTGAATGGACGATTCCATAAGCAGACACGGACAACTGTCCCCATGATCGCAACTCTCCGCCAAAGCGGTATATGGTTCCTTGATCAAATGCTGTCATGCCAATGATGGAACGAACCATTGTTTCTTTGATGGGAATCCCATACCCGAGTTCCATTTCCGTCCGATAGATGCCCTCGCGAGCCGGGAATACATCACGGATCGTTTGTTGCGTATAGATTCCACGGCGTTGACTTGGCCCCCATGAAGGAGTAACCCTTAGTCCTACACCTTTGTTATGGCTACCAAACTCCAGAGATCCTGAAACACCCCATTCGGAAAACCCGTCGGCAGTGTGCATGATCAACCTCTGCATACGTACATCTCCCTTGAGTCGCAGTGCTGGTATCAGCACCCGCATCCCGCCACCCAATTCAAGTCCAACCCCATTCTCAGCACTCCCAGCATCCTGACGGACACCTGCGTCCATATACGGTTGCAGTCCACTGGTCAATTGTGCACTTGCTTCCATCCCTGCACGGATCCGAGTCACCCCTATCTTACGGTCATATAATTCTGTGGAGGTCATCAACACATCTCCGTAGTATCTCAGATTGAATGTATGGACGTATGCCATCCTTCCCTGAACTCCCAGTGCTCCAAATCCTGCACGCCAAGTTGGTTCAAATCCCGTATCATTCTCTGTGCGTCCATTTCCAAGTCCAGCGGTTCCCCAAATCCCCCATGTCGTTGTTTGATAAGCCAGATACGGATACACCCCCGTCATGGTGGCATTCGTTCCAACTCTCAAATTATAGGGTTGAGAGGATCCCTCACCCCGACTATGAGCAATCAGTACACCAGTCCACCAACCAGAGGCCCAACGATAGTCAACTCCTGCCATGGCGGTAGATACATCTGCTTCTACTCTCAGTTGATCTTCCTCTCGTTGAAAACCCTGAAATCTCCGGTAGGCTCCGCGTCCCCATACCTGCATGGCTCCACGCGTGGTGGTGATATGGCATCCGTTAAGTAATTCGGATAGGGATGGATTCCACGATGAAGCCGTATGCCATAACTGTGCTGTTTCGGTCCGTGAGGATGCTGAACAGACCGTTGATTGATTCCGCAATCGATACCCTAATCCTTCAAGGATCTCCGATGCCGATGTACGCATGAATCGGATCGTATAGGCAATCAGTGCATTTTCGGGGGTATCCAGCGGTAGCCCATCATCCATGATCGTTGCAGTGGCAACGGCTTTTTCAATCTGAATGGACTCCGATGTTTCCAAACGCATGGTGAAGGTTTCGGTCTGCCAGTTGATCTGATCATCAAGTAAGGGCACCTCGATCGTCATGGTTTCCACGCCTGAAGCAAACTCCAAGGTCCCTGAACTGGATTGATAACCTTCTCCTGCTGTAGCCGTACCATCTTCGGTTTGATAGCGAACTGTAATCGATTCCGAACTCGGAGGATAGAGATAGACCTGAAACTTCACCGAATGGGCATCATCGTTGACCAAGGCATCTTCAATGGTTAAGGTAGACACTGGACTGGGATCTAAAATCGTTACGGTTGCCGTTGACTGGCCAAGGATTGCACCAGAGCTTGGATTATCAAGTTTTACTTCAAAGGTTTCCCCTTCTTCTCCTTCGGGTTCACCGTCGTTGTCAATTTCAAACTGAATAACACCTCGAGTCGCATTTGGATCAAAGATGACAATCCCTCTGGATGCCGTATAGTCCAATCCCGCTTTGGCGGTTCCGTCCTTGCTATGATATTGAACCAAAACCACATCCTCCGTGGGACGGCTCAGTTCTACTTCTAACTGAATCATTTCCTTATCCTCTGTGACGATTTTGTCTTCTTCAATGGAAACGATCACTGGTCCAAGTGGCTCATCATTATCCTGAATCGTAATGGAAACTGTTTTGGTAACATTCACATATTCACCTCCATTGGCGATGACTTGTAGATCAAAGGTTTCATCTTTAAAATCTTCATCATCCTCCATAGCCATCAGCATTACTGGTTTAAGAGTTCTCCACTCAGAAGATTGAATGGTAAAAAATGGGGGGGGGCGGAGAGGGGATTCTTCATACCCAGCGAAAGTAATCTCAACATCGTTGGAAGGTTCACCGTTCAAGGAAACCTGAAAACCAGCTTCTCCACCCTCTTGTAGAGTTAAAACATCTGTAACATTCAATTGTGGCTCATCATTATCTATTATCTTTACTTGCACATTCTTAGTCACTTCTCCCTCAGTATATCCCATAGCAGAAAGAGTCAATTTATGAGGGCCATCATCTTTAAAGTCATCATCCTCACCTGCTGTGAACATCAGTCTCCGGGGATCTTCCCAGTTGGTAGTTGAAAACATAAGCGGTAACAAAGAATAGGAAAGGTCTTGATTCGGAGACGGCGATACTGTAACCCTAGTCGCTGATATGGGCATGGATGACAAAGAAATCATCAAGGGAGCAGAGTCTCCTTCGCGTATATCCAACGAACTCTGATCCACCACAAGTTGGGGAATATCATTGTCCGTGATGGTCACCCGAAGTTCTTTGGTCACAGCGACATAGCCGCCCCCATTGGCTGTCAAGGTAAGGGTTACGGTTTC
>JAPOUL010000027.1:0-1134 GCA_026708685.1 Bacteroidota bacterium | reverse complement strand
AGTTATTATCCGCCCCTGCGGTCAGCGTTACACGTTCAGACTGATTCCAGTTCTCCTCCGTTAAGGTCAAACGAGCTGGTGCGAGGGTCAATTGTGGTTCTGTATACCCATTGATAGTAAAGATAACGGATCCAGATGGCTCGGCAGACAACGAGATTTGAACGATTGCACTTCTCTCCTCAACGACGGCAACTGGATCGGGAGATACGTTGATTTCAGCATCCGTATCATCAATAATGGTTATTTCAATTTGGTTGCTTCCTTCTACGTCAGGTGGGAGCTCTCCAAACGACACCGTAAAGGTTTCATCCTCTTCCAGAAGATTGTCCTTTCTCGTAGAAATGTCCATCGTGGACATTGTGTTCCCACGGGAAATAGTCACTTCAGAATGCTCAGGAATTGCATAATCCTCTGAAGCAATGGCAGTAACAGGACTCAAGGTCAGAGGAATCGTCACTGTATTAGGCATGCTTCGTGACAAAGTCACTTTGACGGTGATCGTTTCACCCTCAGTAACCGATACCGTTGTTGGGGAAAGTATCACGGTCGGAGGCGTATCATTTTCGATAATTGTGATCGTTTGCAAAGCGGGATCACCCCGTTTGATCTCATCAGGCAGTGTGCCGAGTGCAACATCAAATGTTTCATTGCCTTCATACACATCGTCATCACGGGTAGCAATGGATCCTGATCCCGTCTGCGATCCTGCTACAATCGTCACACTCGGAAGTTGAGTATAATCGGCAGGCTCAGTGGCCGTATCGTCATTGGTCACTGTTCGGGGATAAGTGAGGGGGATGATCGTATTTGTTGAAAAAGGTGCACCAGATAGGTTCACTTCAACCTCCACGGATTGCCCTTCCTGAACCTGATTGGATTTCACGGTAAGAGCTGCCACGCGTTCGCTGTTCCAAATGGATGTCACAGTCACAGGCTGAGGCGGGCCCGTATTGATTCCATCAGACGCAACATTAACAGGTACCTGCACGACAACATTCTGTTGACCAGTAGGAGTGATAGCTAAAGTATAAGGGCATGTTCGAAAATAACTTTCTCATCTAAGTCAATAATAATCCTATTTTTAAATTTTTATATCTCTACATTCTTGCTTCATTCAGTTGAATTCATTCATTT
>JAPOUL010000131.1 GCA_026708685.1 Bacteroidota bacterium | reverse complement strand
TGTTTTGACACTATTGTTCTGAAATCATACGATATCAGTGATCAAAGATACCGCAAGAGTTATTGAGTTTTGTAATTTACGAATAGGTAGATCCTTTTGCAAAACATCAGGATCAACTCCCAAAAACGCAGAAGTATTGCAAACGCCTCGGTATGCTATTATTTTATGATTCACCCCCATTTTTTCTTTCGTTACGTAGGTATAGGACTACTACATTTGTCCTATTACTGGCGGGTTTGTGTTTTTTTCCGTGGCAAGTATTTGCGCAGAGATTGGTGCTCACGCCGTCAACCGTGACGACCGCGGAGGGTGATTCTGCAGATTTTACGGTGGTATTGTCATCTGAGCCTTCGGCAGATGTGACAGTGACTATTGTAGCCCCTGAAGGAACGGGAATTAACTTAGACAAGACAGATCTAACATTTAATCGTTCAAACTGGGATCAACCCCAGAGAGTCATGATGGTGATTGAACCAGACATGGACATGTCGGATGATGAATGGACTATCATTTTGATTGCCAGTGGAGAGGGATATCAGGAGAGTAGTATTATAGTAATGCCCAACTTCGTGAGAATCGATTCAATTGGTGAGTCCGTTGATCTCCAGGCATTCATTTATGAACAAGACGGAACAAACGTTGAGGATTTGAACTTGGCATGGGTGAGCCGAGATTCCTCAGTAGCCACGGTAAATTCAGAGGGCAAAGTCACAGGTGTAGGTTTTGGGAGAACGCAAGTCAGAGCTAAATTCGCCACGGCATCTGGACTTGCGAATATTTTCGTAGGTGATGCTCAATTTCCCGACCGAGAGTTTCTTGTGAGTCTGTATGAATCAACTGGAGGAGAGAATTGGATAAACCAAGATGGATGGATGACCAATGCACCTATTAATGAGTGGTTCGGGGTATTGACGGATGAAGAGGGATATGTGACTGAATTGAAATTAGACAAGAACAATCTCGAGGGTACGATTGCTGCCGAACTGGGCCAGCTTACGCGATTGAAAAGTCTGAATTTCAATGGGAATCAGATTTCGGGTCCAATTCCTCCAGAGCTTGGTAACCTTGTACAGTTGGAACAACTATTATTGGGCTCTAATTCTCTTGAAGGCATGATTCCACCCGAACTCGGCAATCTCAGCAATTTGAAAATCCTGAGCCTGACTTGGAATCAACTTTGGGGTCCAATTCCTCCAGAGATTGGTAAGCTCGTACAATTGGAACAACTATTGTTGTTTTCTAATCAGCTTGAAGGCATGATTCCACCCGAACTTGGCAATCTCAGCAATTTAAAGAAAATCATCTTGAACTCTAATCTCTTCACAGGAATTCCGCATGAACTTGGTAATCTCTCGCAATTAAAAGTGTTGGATTTTGACTGGAACCATATTTCGGGACCGCTTCCACCTGAACTCGGTAATTTAGCACAGCTGGAAACACTTTCTATTGGTCATAACTCTCTGAGATTTCCAATCCCTCCAGAACTGGGAAATCTCACGAGCCTAAAAGAACTGCTCTTGAATGCCAACGAGATTCCTGGCCCAATCCCTCCTGAATTAGGAAATCTTGTTCAACTCAAAACACTAGGTTTAAGAGAGAATAAGATTTCGGGCCCAATTCCGCCAGAACTCGGCAATCTTACAAACTTGACCGAGGCTTTACAGCTCAATAACAATCAACTGACAGGTTCAATTCCATCCGAGCTGGGCAAGCTAACGCAGCTGGAAGACCTCTCATTGCAGGTGAACTCATTAACGGGTTCAATCCCACCCGAATTTGGCAATCTCTCACAGTTGGTATATCTGATCCTAAACTCTAACTCTCTGACAGGCCCTATCCCATCCGAACTGGGGAACCTATCTAAGTTACAAGTTCTGCGGCTGACTGAAAATGAGTTGACTGGTTCAATCCCATCCGAACTCGGCAATCTTACTCATTTGATTGAACTGTCATTAGATGATAACTCACTTACTGGCTCTATTCCTTCAGAACTAGGTAATCTAACCAACCTAAGAGCCTTATTTTTACATGACAACGATGAACTCACTTCTCTTTTGCCACGTGATTTTCTTAGCCTAAACCTAACCACCCTATCGCTCAAGAATACAGAAATTTGCGTGCAACAAGATGCAGGGGTTCAAACATGGTGGAGTAGTATTCCAAACAAAAATGGGGGAGAGTGTACATCCGATCTTGTAGAGCGGCTCGCTTTAATAGTAATGCATCACAAGACCAATGGTCCTTCTTGGACAAATACATCTGGATGGGGACGCAATGGTTCGGTTGATACATGGCATGGAGTGCGCGTCGAAAATGGGCGTGTGACACAGCTCTCGTTGCCTGAGAACAACCTTGCTGGCCCTTTTCCCGCCGAAGTGGCCAATCTGACGGAACTTACAGTTTTGAACCTTGCCGATAATGTTCTCGCCGGTTCCCTACCTGAGGAACTATCATTGATGTCAAATCTCATCGAATTACGGGTCAATGACAATCAGGCGCTTGAGGGTCATCTCCGCTACGATCTGACGAATCTATCCAACCTTGAGATTTTTCATTTCGGGGGTACATCATTATGTGCTTCTCCAGCCCAATCTTTTCAAACATGGACCATGGGAATTCGGGAATTCAGCGGTAGCGTGTGTAGCAACCCGGCTGAGATCCAACTCAATATACCTGTGGCTTATCTTGTCCAGTCTATCCAGACTCCGCAGAACTCTGTGCCGCTGATTGAAGGGCGAGAGGCCCTGCTCCGCGTTTTCGTTACAGGTGGAACTGCTGCCGAACCTGCTTTTTATAGTCCTCAGGTTATGGCCACTGTTCAGGGGGGCGGTAAGTCGCATCAAGTAACCATGACTCAGCGTAGCGATCGACTTGCAACTTCTATAGACGAGAGTCATCTGAATCATTCGTTCAATGCTGTTATCCCTGGAGAATTCATGACCCAGGGTGCGACGCTGGTTGTGGAAGCTGATCCAGAAGGTTTGATCCCGCGTGCGTCAGATAGCCAAGATCGTTTTGAAATGCTACTTGACATGATACAGGCTCCCCCGATGGATGTCACCGTGGTTCCTGTTTTGGAGGAAAGCGAGCCAGATGAATCCATTTTTGAATGGACCGATAATATCAGTGATCATAGTTCCGAAGTCGGACTGTTCAAGTATGCATTTCCATTTCATGAATTTCGAGCCAAAAGCCGTGAGCCCTATGTTACTTCCCTGGACGTCGTGTCCGATGAAGGGTCATGGGGGCTTGTTCTGGAGTTGGAGGCGTTACGGTTTTTAGATAAAGCACAGGGATACTATTATGGAGCTACTTCAAGCGTGAACGGGTTTGTGCGTGGAGTTGCACGACTTGGTGGTTGGACGAGCATGGGGAAGGCATGGGATACAGAGTTCGCACATGAAGTTGGGCACAATCTTAATTTAAAGCATGCACCATGTGGGGGTGCATTAGACGCGGATCCAGACTTCCCTTACGCAAATGGGAGTGTGGGGGTATGGGGGTATGATTTCCGTGACGGCACTTTGGTTTCGCCTGCAATTGACAGTGATATTATGGGCTACTGCTATGGAGAGGGACATGGATGGCTCAGTGACTACTTTTTTCAGAAGGTGATTGATTATCGTGAGGATATTGTTGAAAAGCAAGTCCAAATCGTACCCGAAACCAATGTCTTGGTCTTGTGGGGTGGAGTTCAGAGCGGGAAATTTATCATTCAACCTCCATTTTCTACAATCGGCCCCGTGCAACTTCCAGAAGCAGATGGGTCGTATAGTCTTGAAGGGTTTGTAGGGGAGGAGATGGTATTTTCACTTTCATTTGTGCCGGGAGAGGACAAGTTCGGCAATCAATACTTCTTTTATACCATCCCCGTTGAGCAAGAGTGGGATGGTTTGCTGAATCAAATTGTCTTCACAGGACCTGAGGGAAGCATTGCCATCAATACAAACGATGTAGGATCATTGACGGTTTTCCGAGATGCGAATGCGGGAAAGGTTCGAGGCATGCTTCGTAACTGGGATGGCCATCTTCCATCTGCACTGAGCAATGTTGAAGATATCAGCATTGTAACAACACAGGGCTTGATGGATTCAATTCAAGAACTGAGATAAGCATGAGTAGAAACTATGAGGGAGTGAGAGTAATGCTACCACTTGATTCAGTGACCCCAAAATCCAGGAGAGATTTTTTATCACCCTCAGTTGCATCATAAAAGTCATATCTTTCTGCCAGTATCAAAGGCTGATCAACGCTAATTTCATCACGCATGATCAATTCAGATTGATCCTTTCTGGACTATGAGGTCACGGATCATCATGCGTTTTAGATCATGATATGGAGATGGCATCAAAGTTCAGAGATGAGAATGTATCCAGTAACTCCTTGATGATCTCCATATAGGTCTTCTTATTGAATGCGACCGCCCCTACATGCCAACAGAATCTACATCATTTAACATTTCGTAGTGGCGTACTGCAATCAGAAAAATGATTAGAATTCAGGTCAAGATCGGGAGAATGTTATGATTAAAGGTCGGTTTTCTTATATTAAACGAGATTGCGTGATTTGTAATAATTACACTTAGATTTTATTGTTTGTTTCAGCATAACAACATGTATTTATTTTGCGTATGCCTATTGCCTTTTGTTTCGTTGCGTAGATTTGTGGCTAATGTATTGATCTTATTATTGGCGGTTTTGTGTCTTTTACCGAGGACTGGATATGCACAGAGATTGGTGCTCACACCTTCTTCGGTGACGACTCTTGAGGGCGAATCTGCTTACTTTACGGTGGTCTTATCAACCGAGCCATCGGCCGAGGTGACAGTAACGATTGTAGCCCTTGACGGAACAGAAATTAAGTTAGACAAGTCAGAACTCACATTTACTCCTTCAAACTGGAATCAACCTCAGAGAGTCGAGATGGTACCTGACCTAGACATGGAAATGTCGGATTATGTAAGGACTCTCCTATTGATTGCCAGTGGAGAAGGCTATCAGGGGAGTGGTCTCCGAGTTACTCCCAA
>JAPOUL010000145.1 GCA_026708685.1 Bacteroidota bacterium | reverse complement strand
AATCATTGATGAGAAAAAATAAAATAACAGAAAAGATAAAATGAATTAAATTATAGTGTTTTGTATAAGTTATTTATGGACGAGCCCTTAGCAATCAGGAGGGAGGAACCCTGATCATCGGAGTAACCGACGATAAACAAATAATGGGGCTGGAAAACGACTATAATACCTTACGAGAGGGAACCAGAGATTTCTTTGAACTTCACTTACGTAATATTTTGAACAGTGCCTATGGAATCAATTATGTTTCCACCAATATTGACATGTCATTTCCAAAGATTGGTGCGGAAGAGATTTGTTTGATTAAGATCAAACCGAGTTCTCAACCATTGTTCACGGAAATTCGTAACAAACAAGGTAACAAGATCAAGAAATTCTTCGTAAGGAGTGGCAACTCTTCGCCAGAACTCAATGTTCAGGAAGCCGCAGATTTCATCAAAAATAGGTTCTAGACCAGAGACAGACTTGTGAATTCATAAGCATTTGCCTGAGACGCATGATAGATCCAGTCCATTCGTTATCTTTTTCAATACACAGCAATCCAGGTGTCTATGCACTTCTTTTGGGTTGAGGTGTGTCCAAATCAGCGAATATTCTCACGGGTTGGGAAGTCACATTAGACTTGATCCGCAAACTAGCTGAGCTTAGCAAGGAACCATGTGAAACTTCCCCAGAACAGTGGTATCATCAAAAATATGGGAAAGATCCTAATTACTCAGATTTACTTGAGAAATTACTAAGGACTCCAACTGAACGGCAAAAATTGTTATCTGGGTATTTTGAAAGGCACTTCTTTCAAGTGGGTCTCGAGACCCACCCAGCAGCTATCGTTCCAGCTGGTAGCCACCAAAACGATTGATGGAGGTAACGACATGAATTGAAGCATTTTGGATAAAAGGATCGCGTAGGCGATTCAGCGAGCATGCAGGCCGAAACGCGAGTGAAGATTGAGCAGGCCTCGAAACTAGTAATGCGGAAGCCGACCCTCCGTCTGATAGGGGAAGGCCGCTGGTAGTACAGCAAGAGAACGATACGAGCACTGGACTACATCCGCCGGGGTATTGATCTCGGCATGCATGTAAGATGGAAGAAGTGGCAACACGGGAAGCCCTATCAGTGCTGACGCACAAGGCAACCAGAATCCCGCGAGGGACAGGCTGGGCTGATAGGGTAGCGGATGGGTCCGTAATACCGAAGACGCGGAGTAATGTCCGTAGAGGAAAGGGACCCTAAGTTGATCATAGTATGGATACGAACGAAAGGACATGATTGCTGGTGAATACCTAACAGGATCTAAACGAGTTCAGAGACTTCAGACTATACTACATGAGAAAGCGAAGGAAGAACCGAAACGGCGCTTTCACGCACTCATTGACAAGGTGTATCGCATGGATTTTCGATGGGAGGCATGGCGGATGGTACGCCGTAATGGCGGGTCACCGGGAGTGGATGGCGAAACGATTGCGGACATTGAAGCAAGAGGCGTAATAGCGTGGTTACGGGAACTGTCACGAGAACTTCGGGATCAATTCCCAGAAGACTCGATGCTTACGATGCCCCGAAGAACCGTTTGAGTTCCTTGGATACCGCATCGGATGGAACTATCGACCCAATGGACGAGGACGCTATATAGGCACTCGTCCAAGTCAGTCAAGTGTTCAAAGCATCTGCCGTACGATTAGTGAGCAAACGAGCAAGAAGTACGGGACACTGGACGCAACAGAAGTAATACAACGACTCAACTGGGTCTTAGCTGGATGGTCAAATTACTTCAAATGTGGACAGGTATCGCCCGCCTATCAGGCTGTGGATATGCACACAATCAAGCGGTTACAACAGTGGTTTTGTCGCAAGTTCAAGGTACAAACTGGGAAATATGTGCACTTCTCAGATGCATATCTATGGGAGACCTATGGATTGCACCGCCTTGTAGTAACGACCAAAGACCTTCCGTGGGCGAAGTCATGAGATCAACTGAAAGCCGGATGCGGGAAATCCGCATGTCCGGTTTGACGAGCAGGAGGTCGGAAACGACTTATGGAAGCCTACCAATGGGTGCGTGAACGACGAAAGCGAATGACCCGTAGGACATAAGAAACGCGCCGACCTCTTGACTCTACATCCCCATACATGGAAGGAAACATGCACGAAAAACGAACAGAATCTACTCAATCAGTAGATGATGGGAAGATTTAGCATAGCCAATACCCTATAAATGGCGAACAGATTAAAGATAGAGTAAAAATAAAATAGATAAATTTATTTTTTCGCCCGCCCTTACAGTCATAGATTTCCAATTGTGTGTCTATAACCGAAAGCATGTTGTAGTGAACTTATGTTTATATTGCGGAGTACTGTACTGAGCATGGTTGATTTTACTCCGATTATGATACTGTGAGAGAACACTGTTCCCCAAGTTATTACCGTTTCTCCCCTCTATCAAGGACCAACGGTCAATCAAGGTGGATTTGTGCGAAGAATTATTTTTATACGGAAGCCTTATAGTTCTGAGCAGCTTCGGCGAGGGGTTTGCGCAGGGATTTTTCAAACAAAGTCATCTTCGTGACGAACCACTGAATCATTTCGGGCCAGTTATCTTTGTTATCACCCTCAAAAGACTGGCTGTATTGTATCATGGACATTTTTTTATCGTCAAGACGCTTCCATATGAGCTCATCCTTGAAAGTAGACTCAATTGTTATTTTCTCTTTTAAGAGATCATCATAAAGACTCTTATTTTTTTCTTGTATGGAATTCGCCAGATGAAGTTCTATTCTAATCTCCTTGAGAAGAAATATAAGAGTAAAGGGGCACCCAGCAACACCCGAACCTGCACTTAACCAGTGATCTTTACTCGGACTGATGTTGTTGAAAAGTTTACATGCAGATTTTTCGAATTCTCCTAAAGCCTTTTCCCAGAAATCCATCCTTTCTTGTTGGCGCTGTCTGATCTTCTCAGAGGTAGCATTATCATCTGAATCTTTCTTGAGCGTTTCAATCATATACGCTTTGGCTTCGGGAGGCGGAATAATTTGTTCTATTTGAAGCAGTAAGTCTTGACCTAACTGGTATGGTGTCGTCCTAAAACACTGGACAGAAATACCATTGCCGAGTAGCCACAATGCGGTATTGGTCACTTCCCTTGGAAAACGAGCGGATACCAGCATGATTCGCTGAGAATTACTCAGGTTGATTTTCACTTCATCAATGTCACCTGCTCCAAGAAATTCACGAATTTCTTCCTCAGCTTTGTCAGCATCAGACTCAAGATATAATCGAAAGATCTCAATAATCTGTGGTTTGGTAAGATTAGCACAGTACGAAACATATTTCAGTGCCTGCCAGACCACATTTTTACCACTATCGTCAAGCTTGTTTTCAATGACCACTAGGTTTCCGCTTTTGTCAAGGGCAAGCAGGTCCAGACGTTCATTCGTTCCAGAAAAACCATTAAACTCTTTCTGAATGATCAGGAGTTCTTCGCCCAAAGCATCAGGCTGATGAGCTATCCATTCCTGGAGATGTTGCCTTTCTTTAAAGTCCAACTCTGTGAAGCTTTTCGATTCAAGCCGGGTGATACTATTAGATTGTTTATTGATTCTGAACATCAGATTAGTCAAGAAAAAAAGTATTATTGATAAACAATCTTAGCACGGAGAGGTTCCCAATGGGATGAAATCTCCCCATAGGAATTAGAGGTGCGGCAGGATCATTTGAGGTTCCAAATGATAAGGGAATTTCGGAAGAATAGGATATGAGCGTTAGACATGGATCTTTGTCATGCCGAACACAAACAAGTACCACTCTGTCCATTTGAATACGAAGGCCCCCTGAATCCTTGCATGTACCCGAAGGTTACATTCATCCTCATTGGTGCAAAGTGATCGTTTAATATACGTTCCCTTTTCTGAAGTACATATTTGTAATTGGTAGAGTTGTTCAACGACAGTCAAAATTTGTTTTCTGGTACTGATGGATTATGATTGGGTTGAATTCATTCCATCTTTCCTTGACCATATTTCATCCATGAATCAAGTGTGCCTCCACTGCCAAAGAAGAGATCTTCAATGCACAAGAGACGATCGGCTATCTTCAACGTCGGCTGTATGGGCAAAATCGGGAGCGTTTTACGGATCCCGATCAAACCGAGATCTTTGATGACTATATCCCTGAGGTGCAGGCCCCTGAGATTGAAGAGAAGGAAGAGGAAACCGTGACAAAAAGACGCAGGAGGCGAAGGGGATTGTATAGCGGTCGTAACAAGAATCTACCCAGAGTCATTATACCCATTGATCCTGAGGGAGACTTGTCCCGCCTAGAGAAGATCGGCGAGGAAGTGCATTCCGTGTTTCATTTTCAGCCGGCACGCTTTATGATTCTTCAATATGTGCGTAACAAGTATGTAGATCCCAACAATAAAGAGGCGGGGGTCTTGATGGGCACTCTCCCCGAGAATGTAAAAGGAAAACGCTCAGCTACGATAGAGACCCTATCCGAAGTGGAGATCAATAAATATGTAGATCATCCCCCTACCGGTGGATCGTACACGCAAACAGTTCTTGCGCTTGGGTGCAGATCTGCCCAACTCCACCTTGAACAATTTTTGTGCACATGTTGCCAATGATCTCAAGCCCCTCTATGAGCTCCATCAGTTGGAAGTCCTCGACAGTGCGTACATTCAGGCGGATGAAACGCGCATTCCGGTGCGTGATCCGGTCAAAAGCAAAGAATCCGGCAAAAACCATCTTGGTTATTTTTGGCTGTACTCGGCACCGACTCCTCTGTTAGTGTTTGTAGATTACCAGCCGGGGCGATCTCGGAATGGTCCACTGAAGATCTTGGATGGTTTTCAGGGGAAATTGCAGACGGACGGCTACAGTGTGTATGACTATTTTGGTAGGTTGGAAGGGATTGATCACTTCAACTGCGTGACGCACTGTCGTCGCAAGTTTGAGAAGGTGAAGTCATCAGAGTATGCGTTTGTCCAACAGAATGTAAAGGTGGTCTTATCGTTGTTCAGGAAGATTTATGCGATTGAACGTGATCTTCGCGAGCGTGGAGTCTCGTTTGACCAACGCAGGGTGGAGCGTCAGCAGAAGTCAGCACCGCTGTTTGAGAAGC
>JAPOUL010000100.1 GCA_026708685.1 Bacteroidota bacterium | reverse complement strand
CACGGATCGTTTACCCTCTTTTTCGTGCTTCACCCACTTAAAAAACGGAAGCCCCTCATATTCTAAACGACATATTGATGGTGCAGTAGTTCAAGAGATTAATCTCATAGAGATTGATCCCGTTGAGGATATGGCACATTTCCTTACGCAGATCATCCAAACTAACAATTTGTCAAAGGTGACAGACATCGCAAATTCGCCTGATGTTTCATTAAAGCATTACGGTATTCAAAGAGCATGCGATAGCCCTGATAATTTTGAGTTTTCGTCAAGAGCATATCCTGGACGATCCAGTCATACCGACATGTGTGTTTGGGATTTCAGATATCCAGGATTAAGACGCACTGGAGCAGTTGGCTATACCTCTAACGTTCCTGGTGCCATTGTCATGTGGAATAGTTCATACAGGACTTGGACTCAAGGTTCACATGCAGAAGCATACACAGTATTCTATAAATATCAAACCGCGGGTGGAAATACTGAACTTTACAGATTAAACTATGGCGACTTACCATCTGGTCAAGTAGCAATTTCCAAGGTTACCGTTACCACATTAAAAAGTAGAAGTTGGGGGCGTTGTTCAAGTGAAAAAACTCGATCAAGTACGTCTTATGGTGAAACATATGCACGAAGCAGTATTGGTCGGTGCAATAGAAGAGGTACAATGAGTACCCACACTGCTTCACTAACTAATGTTTTAGGATTACCAGCTGATTACAAAATATATTAGGGAATTGATCAACCGTGCCACATTGTAAAATCTAATGCGGAGATCCTGAAATGTTTAAATTCTTTTGCCGCCAATGCCTAATCAGTTTATAAAATTCTATGATTCGGCAGGTAATATATACTGTATTATTTACAGTAAAGCCAATCTGTATAAAAGCCTCAGATATTACGATTTACGATTAGAAGATTTTTTGAAATGAGAACCATTAATTCTCTCCTTCAAGACTTTTGTATACACCTATGTAAAATAGAAGTCTTGCTCAAAAGCTCTTCATAAGTATGATTAGGATTGTTTATAGACACCCAAACGGATAAATTCTTATAAAATCTTCATCAATCATTAAGATTACTCACCATAGCCTATTAAATTATTAGGTTAAAACTACAACTTTCAAATCATTTCTTATGAGGCGAATGGTAAACCTATTCACGACTCCAACATGAGTATCAGGCACTTTAGATCACGATTTCTATTCACATATGCTACGCTTGCTAATGCATCATTATGTATCCTTTTTTGTTGCCTAATATCCCCATTTATCGGAGTTGCTGTTTGTCTGGGTATGTGGAACCCCAATTCCCAGGATGCGTCTACCAATGACAGTGAAATCGATTTTAGATATAACGACATCCAGAATACTAACTCCCAGAGGAACACAGTGAATGGTTTTGTGAGAGATTTGGAAAGTGGAGAGAGTTTAGTTGGAGTTACCGTTTACGCTCAGGATTATCTAATTGGTACCGTAACAAATCGATATGGATTTTTCAGCCTCACACTTAAAGCAGATTCAGTATTGCTACTGATTTCTCATATTGGATATACGCCTCAACTAATTCACGCAAATTTAAATGAGGATATTCAATTAAATATTCTGTTAAAACCATCTGTAATGGGCTTAGAGGAATTTGAGGTAATTACAGATGGTGAAACAGATGTGGAAATACTTCAAATGAGTGGAGTTTCGTTAGCCATTTCAGATATAAAGGATCTTCCAGTTTTAGCAGGAGAAGTCGATATATTCAAAACGTTACAGTTATTACCAGGAGTTCAATCTGGTATTGAGGGGACCTCTGGTCTTTATGTACGGGGTGGAGGCCCTGATCAAAACTTGGTTCTGCTTGACGGCATCCCAGTGTACAACCCGAATCATTTGTTTGGATTCTTGAGTGTGTTCAGTGATGATGCAATTAAAGATGTATCAATCATTAAGGGAGGATTTCCAGCAAGGTATGGAGGCCGATTGTCATCCGTTGTGGAACTTACAATGAAAGAGGGTGACCTTCATCAATACAAGGGCAGTGCATCAGCAGGCCTCATTGCATCAAGTTTCACATTTGAAGGGCCGATACGTAAAGGTAAATCATCTTTTCTTGTATCTGGCAGAAGAACATATATTGACATCCTAACACTACCATTCCAGTTATTGAGTGATAATGATGATCGAAGTGGTTATTATTTCTATGATGTGACCATGAAGGGAAATTATTTACTATCTAATAAAGACAGGATCTATCTAAGCTTTTATACAAGCAGAGATCGTGCTTACGAATATCAAGTTTATGGCAGTGATGTAGTAGACACTTCTGTTCGTGACGAGTTAGGATGGCGTAACCTTACCGTTACAGGACGATGGAATCGAGTACTCGGATCCAAAATCTTCGTTAATACTCTTCTCGGCCTAAGTCTTTATCGTTCTAGGAATCAAGATGAAGAAAGAAATGAGAGAGGAGTTCAACATATCAGCTTTTTGTCTGGCATTACGGATGGGATTGGACGGATTGATTTTGAATATATTCCTGTTCCTTCCCACCATTTGCGTTTTGGCTTTGGTACCACCATACACTCTTACCATACGGGAGCATTTTCAGAACGTTGGTCAGGGACGGATGTTGTTCCTTTTGATACACTATATACACCAGATTATTTGAACAGAGCAATGGAGGTTAATGCTTATGTGGAAGATGAACTACGTCTTTCATCCATGCTTTTGATCAATGCTGGCGTGCACGCATCAAGTTTTTTTGTTGGAAGGCATGGGTACCACTCCGTTCAGCCAAGAGTTGGACTCCGATGGAGGCTTAATTCTAATTCATCCTTGAAGTTCTCATTTGCATCAATGAAACAGTATGTGCATTTATTGGCTACGACGAGTGGAATTTCTCTGCCACTTGATTTGTGGGTCCCAGCAACTACTAAGGTACGCCCTCAAGAAGCGATCCAGTACGGCATTGGATTGACGCAAAAATTACGTAATGGAAACTATGACATTGCTGTTGAAGGATTTTACAAGACCATCAATAATGTCATTGCATACAAAGATGGAACTCACCATTACAGCTACACACCCTCAGATAACTGGGAGAATAGAGTTGCAGTGGGAAATGGTCTGTCTTACGGTGCAGAATTATTCGTTCATAAAAAACGAGGAAGGATTACTGGATGGATTGGATATAGCCTGACGAAAACAAACCGCACTTTTGCCGATCTTAACAATGGGAAGAGTTTCCCTTACCGATATGACCGATTACATGATGTGTCTTTAGCAGTAAACATCCAATGGAACGAATCTGTACGGCTTGCCTTCACTTGGGTATATGGTACTGGTCAAGCGGTTTGGTTGCCGCTTGGTCAAAGTTACGGGAGATTTCATAGACCGATCCCGCAGTATTCTAATAATTCAGTTCGTTCTGAAGTGACACCAATTCGAGTCTATGGCGAAAGAAATTCTTACCGAATGCCCGAACACCATAGATTAGATATCGCTATTCATATGTCTCGTAAACTCAAGTGGGCTCAGCGCAGACTTTCTTTCGGAGTATATAATGCGTATTATAGAAAAAATGCATTTGCTATTGAGGTGACACAGAGATCATCTGACTTTGAAGAAGCACAGTACTTGGTATTCAATAAAATTACTGCATTTCCCATCATTCCATCGGTCAACTATCGATTATATTTTTGAATTCAATGAGATGTTTGCTGAGTATCCTGCTCCTTATTTCACTCCTTGGTTGTGAAACCATGATTGAAATTCCACCCCCTGCATATAATCCAGAGGTAGTGGTTACGAGTCACTTCAACCCTGATAGTATCTGGACGGTAGCACTGCATCAAAGTTCTAGCATAGGAACCAAACAAGATGTATCTAAACAGTATGAGTCTGATGCTTCAATAACGATTATGTCTGGTACAGAGCTTGTTGACTCCCTGCTGTACTATGGTAAAGGAATCTACAAATCTACTACATTTAAGCGTCCAATGACTGAAACTTCGTATACACTTAAAATCACTACTAAGAATCAAATCACATTAAGTGCACAGTCCTCTGCTCCCTCAAGAACGCTAATTTCTGATTACTCAATACAACTTCAAGATGAACTTGTAAATACTCCTGTAGGTCAATTCGGATTATATCACCTCTGGCTTGAATTTGAAGATGTATCGGGCATTAATATGTATGAGATTGGAATATATCATTACGTCCCATGGCAAGGTGCCAGCGAATTATCATCCGACAGTATCTATCAACGTTTAGATAACTTTGTATCAGTAGGACCCGGTTGGCATTGCGGTTTTCAAAGTGCATTAGAAGTTGAAGCAGAGTTCCGGGGAGGGCCTGGGTTAGGCTGTAATCAACTTGTTGCCTCTGATAGAACCTTTGAAGAACGAAGACATGAATGGTCTGCTACATTACAGATCCCTTTTAACAAGAGTAGCGGCAATCAAGAAATACTGTTGTTGTTAACCTCATACAGTACCGATTATGTAGAATATGCCCGAACATTAACAGAGAATCGGGATGCTGGGGCATTTTTTGAACCAATCTCTGTGTATTCTAATGTTGAAGGAGGTCTGGGAGTTTTCGCGGGATATACCAATACAAATTTGATTCTTCCCCTATCCAATTAGAGTCTCTGTTCAAGGATCAAGAACAAATAGTATCCTCAAAATCTGACATGAATAGATCCTTGAAATGGTTCTACCATTGTTTGTGGAATTGATTTATTGTAGCAGAGGAAACTCAATAACTCAGGTTTATACATGGACATAATTGTCCAATGTGGAACTACACCATTTAACCACCGTTTGGGATCAACAGTGGAATGTTTACATGCCTAATTTATTTTCTCCCTGAGACAAACAGCCATGACATTCTTAAAATCCTCTTGTTATGATCTCGTTATGCACTATACTCTCCGAATACTTTTCAATTAAATGGCGTTCTCGGTAGAGATGTCTTGCAGTTTCACAAAAGCGGGATGTATAATATGCATTGAACCCTCCTGCAGCTACAATTGCTACAATGGGAATCACTTGGGCCATTTTCAGTTGAAGAAGTCGTAATCCTAAAAGACGTGCACTCCCTCGTAATGCTATGCCAACCGTAGCCTGCTCAATGGCCGAACGCGTGTGTTGTTTGGCAAGTGCGTAGGCCTTCTGATTTTCTTTCGGATCAACCTGACTTGCAATGTTCAGAATATGGGGGCTTCCGTTTTTTAAGTGGGTGAAGCACGAAAAAGAGGGTAAACGATCCGTG
>JAPOUL010000162.1 GCA_026708685.1 Bacteroidota bacterium | reverse complement strand
GAAAATTCTTCCTAAATAGGGAGGATGTGGTGTTCAGTTTTCCCGAAAATCTATCCCCAATGCCTCTGTGGCAAAGGTAACCGCCGAACTCAGGACGGGCACGGAGCACATCTATGCCGATACTGGACTTAATTCTGGAACAACGCGGCATTACCGTGTTTATGCCAGCAACTCGGTGGGGGAAAGTACTGCTGCATCCAATGTAGACAATGCGACTACGATATCGGCATCTGCATCGGCAACCGCACCGAGTGCACCGAGGTCGCTGACCGCAACGGCATCGGGGCAGACGACCATCAATCTATCGTGGAGTGCTCCATCCAGTACGGGAGGTGCATCCATTACAGGATACCGCATACAGTGGTCAACAGATGGAAACGATCCTTGGACAAACCTGACAAGAACGAACCCTACTGCAACGGCAACGACGGATTCCCATACAGGACTGACAGCAGGAACGACACGCTACTACCGTGTTTATGCGATCAACTCCGTAGGAGAAAGCCCAGCATCCAGTGCTACCACGGCGACTACTGGAACGGCCACCGCACCGACTGCACCAAGGTTTCTCCGTGCGACAGCATCGGGGCAAACCACTATTAATCTATCGTGGAGTGCTCCATCCAGTACGGGAGATGCGTCCATTATAGGATACCGGATTGAAGTATCGGACGATGGGAGTACCAACTGGGAGGATTTGGTCGAAAATCACATCGAAACCACCTACTCCCATACTGGACTAACCGAAAGCACCACTCGCCATTACCGTGTTTATGCCATCAACTCCGTAGGAGAAAGCCCAGCATCCGATGTAGTCAATGCGACGACAGCCACTGGAACGTCAACAGGGATTGTTGTCTCGTTTGACGTAGCGTCTTCTCAGGTCAACGAAACGACAGCCACGGCAACGGTTCAGGTGAATGTGAATCCTGCATCAACAACTTCGCTTACCATGACATATTCTCTGGGAGGTACAGCCACTGAAAATGCCGATTACACCATTCAAGGATCAGGCTCTGTCATAGTGGCCGCCAATGCGACCTCAACGAATCTTGCCATTGTGATCACCAATGATCCAGTAGATGAATCTGACGAGACGGTGATCGTGATGCTGATCAGCGGTGCAGGATATGACACAGGAAGTCAAGGGATACACACACTGACCATTGTTGATGATGACGATCCTGATGTCCAGCCATTATTGTTTGCCACGACAATCCTCAATCAATCCTTTCTTGTGGGAGTGCCCATTGATGAGGTGATGTTTCCTGATGCCGCAGGAGGAACCCAACCCTATCGCTATGCTCTTACGCCAGATCCGCCCGCAGGACTTGAGTTGGATACTTCCACCCAAACATTGAGTGGAACTCCATCAGAGCGTCTATCTCCCACCACTTTTACGTATACGGTCACCGATGACGAAAATGCCACGGCGATACAGACATTCACCATAGAAGTTACTGCACCGCAGGACCTAGTCTTTGCTGACTCGGTTGCAGATCAGATGTGTCCAGTGGGAAAAGCGATTGCTGATCATGTGCTACCCAGTGCCTTGGGAGGGGTACTGCCGTACATGTATACTGTAACCCCAGACCTTCCCAAGGGGATTGCCTTTGATGCAGAAACTCGTACGCTCAGCGGAACGCCCTCAGAGGTGACAAAGTCGCAGGTCTATACCTATACCGTGGAGGATCGTGCGGGGACCAGTAGCAAACTGGACTTTGACATCAAAGTGTACGCCATCATCTTTACCAAAACCATCCCCAATCAGTCCTTTCCGCGAGGGCAAGTCATTGATCCTCTGGTGCTTCCAGAGGTAACAGGAGGCGTGCCTCCCATCCAGTATACCCTTACGCTGTTTGATCTTCCATTTGACCTGCGGTTTGATGCTCGGACGCGAACCATCAGTGGAACTCCGTTGGTCATCACTCCACGGATCGCCTTGACCTACACAGCGACGGATCACCACGGGGCACAGGATAGTCTCCTATTCAGCATTGGTATCATATCTCCTGTTCATGCAGATGAAAATCCGGGTATTCCCCAAGAATTCCGGGGGTATTCCAACTATCCGAATCCATTCCAGAGTTCCACGAATCTGGTCTTTGATCTTCCATGGCCTGCACGCGTGCAGGCCATGGAAGTGTTGGATATCACGGGGAGACGGTTGGTGTCAAGCCCGTCGGTGTATTTGACCGCTGGATGGGGCAATGAAATAGAACTCAGCGATCTGAATTTGCCCTCTGGTGCGTATCTGTATCGGATTCAAGCCACATCTTTGGATGATAATTCTTCTTCGGTCTATTTTGGACACTTTATGAGTGTTCGGTAAATCAGCGAAGTAGTTAAGTTTGCAGTAGCATCCTGCCCCAAGCGGGAGTTGACAGGAGAAAAAGTGAGAATTAATACTGAATGGAATTAATTGATCAAAATATGGGACTCTCCTCCCTGTGACGATGGGTCAATCAAATAATTGGAACAATAAAATACTCACTCGCAGATCAAGGTGATGCTAATACTGATGAAACGCCTGAGAAATGAAGTAAAGCACTTCGGGTAAGCTCTCACGCCAGTAGGTCCATGTATGACCTCCATCCCGAATGCGAAATTCATGGGGGATGCCACGCCTTCGGAGTTCAATGTGGGCGAGAGAATTTCCTTCATAGAGATAGTCATCATCTCCGCAATCAATAAACCATCGGACCGATTGGATGTGATCTTTGGGCAAACTCTGAATGAGTTCAACAGCGTTGTGCTGCGTCACATAGTGTTCAATATCAGAGTCGGAGATGCCTGTCATATCATTTCCCCAACGCTCCATCGTATTTTTATAATCTTCGGCAGAGCTGGGGCCAACCCACGCACTAAGGGGTGCAGCTGAAGAAAAGAGGTCGGGTCGACGAAGTGCATAGATAAATGAACCGCCACCTCCCATGGATAAGCCAGAAACAGCACGATACCGCTTTTCAGGCTTGACCCGGAATCGTTTCTCCACATGTGGGATCAATTCTTCAAAAAAGAAATCCTCGTATCGCCATGAATTGGTTACATCATTGAAATATCCACGGACCCCAGTATTTGCATCTGGCATGATGATCACCATTGGCGTTGCTTTTCCGTCACGGATGGCTTCGTCGGTGATATGGCGAACTTCACCAAACTGGATCCAACCCGTTTGATCATCTCCTGAACCATGCAATAAATAGAGTGCTGGATAGCTGCGCTCACTTGTATGATAGTCAGGCGGGAGGTAGACAGCAAATTTTCGCTCTGAATTCAGAATTTCACTTTGCAGGGTGAGATCATCATGCACGGTGCTATGTTGGGCAGAGCCATGCAGAGGAAGAAGAAGTGCAGTCAAAAGCAATAGGGGAGCAGCTTTTGCTACGAATCGATGATCAAGGCTATATTTTCCAGGACCAACCAAAAACATCCCCGCACACACAAACATGTTCTTAAAAGCATGGGATGGGTTGCCAGATCCTGACACGGCGAGCGATAGTGTGGCTACGATCATCGTGAATCCAAGCATCGCGATGGCTGGTCGGTACAAAATCCCTGCTACCACAAAAAGTGCCCCAACAGATTCGGCAAAAGCGGCTAAGAACCCAAAGAAAGTATGACCAAAGCCAATTCCAAAGATCTCCATAGCTGATCCAACCGATGCCCATACCTCAGGACCACCAATCAACTTTTTCCATCCATGAAAGATAAACATTCCCAATCCGAATCCGATTCGGAAGATAAGATGACCAAGGTCAGAGTATTTGTTGAGTTGATTCAAAATCATGTGATTCAAAGTTCAATGTTATTGAGAGATTCCAAATGAATGAATGATCAAGTAGAATGGAAAGCGATGATTGCAAAGACATCATATAGGGGTACACCATATATCCCTATTATGATAGAATCTATGGTGCGGTTCAAGTTTTTCACCAAATTTCTTCAATGGAAACCCCGACTTCAGTGGGGGGCTGCTAGGATCCATACGCAAGATATCTAAATGAAAGGATGATCATGAAGTGAAGCATAGCAGACATCATCCTTTATTTGGTCGTAAGATTACATGAATGTCCACGCTTGACCGAAATCTACTCAGTTTGATTGTTGTACATATAATCAATCGCTAGACTTGATAGCGTTCGCACACCTGTAACCAAGGCCGATTCATCTACATAAAAGTGAGGGGAATGGTTTCGGGGAAAGGTTTCCACATCTTCATCGGGTGGAACGATACCCAGAAAGACAAACAATCCAGGAACTTCTTTGGCATAGTAAGAGAAGTCTTCGGCTCCTGTAATTTTGGGAATCTGTTCAACCGAATCAGAAACTCGTTTCAGGGAGGGCAGCATTTGCACCGTGAGATCGGTATCATTCACCGTAACGGGATATCCAAGCTGAATTTGAACATCCGCGGTCGCACCAGCACTAGCGGTAATGTGTTCAACAGTCTGATGAATTCTCGCGTGAATGTCTTCACGGACTTCAGGCAAAAATGTACGGATTGTACCAGTGAGAGTAACCTCATCTGGAATGATATTGCTTCGTACTCCACCGTGAAATGTACCCACGGTAATGATGGAAGGCGTGGCAGTCACATCCAGTTGACGACTTGCGATCGTTTGGAGGCCGAGAACCACCTGACTGCCAATGACAATTGGATCAATCCCTCCCCATGGCACAGCACCGTGAGTTTGCTGACCGTGAATGGTGATCTCAAATTGATCAGAACTGGCCATGAACGGGCCAGGTGAGTACTTGAGATGTCCAACCCGATCAGGCCATACATGGAGCCCAAACACAACTTCGGGACTGGGATCGTCAAATGCCCCTTCTTCAAGCATCAGTTTGGCTCCACCTTCTTCCCCTTCGGGTGCGCCTTCCTCGGCAGGTTGGAAAATAAATTTGATGGAGCCCGATAGATCATCTTTCATCTCGGATAGAACCGAAGCGGCACCCATCAGCATGGCAACATGGGTGTCATGACCGCATGCATGCATCACCCCAACATCCATCCCATTATAGGTGGTACGGACTTTGGATGCGAATGGTAGATCAACCAACTCGGTCACTGGGAGTGCATCCATATCAGCACGGAGGGCAACAATAGGGCCGGGTTTGCCCCCTTTCAAGTAACCGACGACCCCAGTGTGGGCAATTTCAGTTTGTACCTCAATGTCAAGGGAGCGAAGATGATCTGCCACGAGTGCAGCTGTGCGAAATTCTCGATTTCCAAGTTCGGGGTTTGCATGGATATCTCTACGCCAGCTGATCACATCGGACTCAATCGACTCGGCGTGCATGTCTAGAGTCTGATGAAGGGTTGGGAGATCCTGGGCATCCACTGGAGAGATGAATCCGAGTAGGAGTGCACAAATCAAAAGCAATGATGAACAATCATTCCAGTTTCGTAGATCAAGAATCTTCATGGATCAGTCTAATGTTTGTTGGTAGAATAATGGCGATAAGTATACGAAATTTAATTCATTCGGACTCACTCCACTGAATGGACTCCATTGACGGAAGTGAATTTCCGATCCAATCTTTGGGAGCTTTCACTCTGGGGCATCCATTTTTTGTGATGATCCCAGATAATCAATGCAACATCAAGGAAAAAACTCGTGCTTTCAAAAAAAAACTTTTGACATAGAATTTTGAGAGATGGATTTTTGCACACGCATAGCATTGCCTGACACTGGGTGTACCACTGTATCAATGTCCTTTTGGTAAATGCAGTCCAGATGTCGCGGTTCAAAGTTAGGCTATCGTTCCATTGTGAACATACCACCTTTGCCCCTGTCTTTCCCGTAGCTATCGATGAGCCACATGTGAAAGGAAGGAATCGGAACATCATAGTCTCCGTCGTCCCTATCATCAATGATTCCCTTTCAAGTGCTTCTTTGAAGAGTTTGCCAGATTCTTCTTCGGAGTACTCCTTCGCGAGTGCAGATATGATGTCCTCGTGCTCCATGGTTTTACCTACTGGAACATTGGCGAATTTTCTCGCCAGAGATACACGCTTTTTCCTGTCAATACCTTTCGCACGCTTTTTGTAATAGTCCTTTCGAGATTCTGCACACTGCTTGAGGATAGACTCCAATCCTTTATCTGTCATGCGATGGTGATTGGAGTTAAGGTATTCTTCTGCAGGCTTAACATAGGATATGATATGCTGAGGCCACCCATGCGTTTGCTCGGAGATGGACTCAATCCATGGAGTCGGATCATCTACCGCTCCACCAGCCTGCGTGAGCCAATCTCGGATGACTGCAGACTCTGATTCTTTGTCCAATCAACCAAGTTTCACAGTACATTTACTATCAAACCGTGAAACTCCGAGCGAGCTAAGAGCCATCTCGGAGGTGCTAAGTCCCGCCATTAGAAGCATGACGGGTTTCCCCAATTTACCGTTGTGTATTACATTTAGTGTACTCGTCGCCGAAGTTTTGATCTCTGCAGATCTTGAAGATTGCCTAGACGCTGTGCTTCGTATAGCACTAAGATCAATCCAGTTTCGGGTGCAAGATGTCTGAGGATTTCTCTTGAACTTGCATGACCTGCAACTCTCCCTACAAGGCCGCCCCCAAGGAACTGAACCCCCACCTGTAATGTGTACTCTTTATCAATCGTGTACGTTGTTCCCAGAGACTGTGCCATTGAGGCAGGAGTATAGAGATCTTCTACGGCGATCTCCACGACCGTTCAGGCATTCGCTTTGCCTGATGAGACAACACATCAAGTAATGCTGTCTTACCAGCACCCGGTGCTCCTTGTATTAGGAAAGTGGTCCCACATTAAGAACGATTGGTTCGGAGAGGGCTGTATCGAATCTGGATCTAATGGGCTCTTTTCCGTAAAGAATGCCGCAGGTCCACGGTCGCGTCCAGTAGGGAGAGGCGAAGGTGGGGGCTCATGATCGGGGGTTTGCTTATTCGGTCTTAAAGGTGGATGGGGGAACATGTTTATGAGGTGGGTGAATTTGTGTCCATCTCTATAACACACCCCCGCACGATCGTTCATTGGGTGGTTCTTGAAGCATTTACATCAATGTGGGATGTCAACTCACTCCATTGAGTTTATAGCGAAATCATTTCAGGCACCGCTTATGTCATTCGCAATCATAGATCATTGAATATGAGTCCAAGATGGTCTATATTCGTACAAAGGCATGAAGTCTTAAATTAGGGGAATTACATCATTTATTGAGCACGCTGAGTGTATCATTTCCCTCAATTCTTCATCAAATCCTACAACTTATGAAAAAAAATTCTCAGCATTCTTCTGCCAAGCGTATGTGGGGTGGGCGGTTTACTGCTGATACAGATACATTGGTGGAAGCCTTTGGTGCATCTGTGGATGTAGATAAGCGTATGGCCCTAGAGGATATTGAGGGTTCTATTGCCCATGCCACCATGCTGAAGAAGCAGCAGATTCTTTCAGAAGAAGAATGTCGGCTGATTTGTCAAGGACTGGAAACGATCCGCGATGACATTCTTGCAGATCAGTTTGTATGGAATACCGCATTAGAAGATGTTCACATGAATATTGAACATGAATTGACACAGCGAATTGGTCCAGTGGGAGGGAAACTTCATACTGCACGAAGCCGGAACGATCAAGTTGCTACGGACCTGCGTCTCTGGTTACGAAAAGCAGGTCTTCGGATTGCTGATGAACTTCATACGATTCGTTGTGAACTGGTCAATCTAGCCGAATCCCACCTGGGGGTTATCATGCCCGGATATACGCATCTCCAAGTGGCACAGCCAGTGTTATTTTCCCATCACCTAATGGCGTATGATGCCATGTTTCGACGTGATGCAGAGCGTCTTACACAGACATTGGAGCGCTTGAATGAATCCCCCTTGGGGGCTGGTGCACTTGCTGGTACGGGGTTTGAGATTGATCGGATAGTAGCAGCGGATCAGCTCGGGTTTAACGATGTGATGATGAATTCTATGGATGCCGTCAGTGATCGTGATTTTGTACTGGACTTTCTGTCATTTAGCAGTATTGTGATGATTCACCTTTCCAGACTCAGTGAAGAATTCATCCTGTGGTCCAGTCAGGAATTCCGATTTATCACCCTGCCAGATAGTCATACTACGGGCAGTAGCATCATGCCGCAGAAAAAAAATCCTGATATGTGTGAATTGATCAGGGGCAAAGCTGGACGCGTATGCGGAAGCCTGATGGCCATGATGATGACCATGAAGGGGCTACCTCTGACCTACAACAAGGATATGCAGGAAGACAAAGAGGGCGTGTTTGATGCGGTCGATACCGTTGAATGGTCTCTCAAAATCTATTCTTCCATGCTACCCCACATAGAAGTGCATGCCGATCGCATGCGACAAGCTGCTGGTGCAGCATTCAGTAATGCAACGGACTTGGCTGATTATCTGGCCACTAAAGGTGTGCCGTTTCGCGAAGCCCATGAAATCGTCGGACACTTGGTCAGAATTTGTCTAAGTGAAAATAAGACCTTGGAATCGTTACCTCTGGAAAAGATGCAGGAGGTATGCACTTTGATTGCTTCCGATGTCCAGGAATACCTACGACTGGATGCCGTCGTCTCGGCACGTTCAAGCGTGGGTGGAACTTCCCCAGAGGAAGTGGAGCGTCAGATCAAGAAGGCACGGAAACAGCTGTGTCCGTAGGTACACCAGAGTCTGGTGAAGGATGTACTGTCTTCCTTCCGTTGACAGATCCCATCAGAACGGCGATAGGATGGAGGGTCTCTATGTTTTCAAAAAAGATTTTGAGCGTCGCTGTCAATGGAACTGCTAGAATCATGCCAGTGACTCCCCACAGCCATCCCCAAAAAATCAGCGATACAATCACGAGCAAAGGGCTCAGGTTGAGACTGAACGCCATGAGCCTCGGATCCACTACATTTCCCATGATCATTTGAATCAGCCACATCAATAGAGCCGTCACAATCGGGATGGTGAGCGTGTCAAACTGAAGAAGAGCAAACCCAAATGGAAGGATCACGGCAATGAATGAGCCAATATTTGGAATATAGTTCAACAAGAAGGCCAAAAATCCCCAGAAAATTGGATAATCGACTCCAAAAATCCAAAGAACGACAAAAATGAGTAGACCGGTGCCAAAACTCACAGCGGTTTTAGCGACCAAGTATTGACGCACTTGCTGACTGATATTTTCCGTGACCCGATTGATTCGTTCAGCGATATTGGATGGGTAGGCACGACGAACTTTTACTCCCAGTTCTCCGCTGCCAGCCAGAATAAAGAGCATAAATAGCAAAACAAGAAATGTATTGCCAGCGAAGGTAATGGCTTCCCCAATCGCATTTTGAATCAAGGAGGGCACCATAGAGGGATCAACTAACTGGTTGAGATCAAAACGACCTTCTTCAATCCCTAGAAGTGCTGTTGTATTCAGAAGAAGTAATTCAATATCGGAAATGATGGTCTGGATGCGGGGTAAATAGCGATCGGATGCCGTTGTAAGGGACTGGGCACTTGAATAGACTATATAACCAGCGATGGATGCTACAGCCGCAAGTGTAACGAACACCATGATCAGAGCAATGATCGTCGGAATTCGGCGTGCTTTTAGAAACAGAACAATGGGCTGAAAAATAAATGATAGCAGGAGTGCAACAGAAAAGGGGACCAGCACACTCTTGAGCTCAAGCAGGGTGATCCCAACGAAGAACGCTGCAATAAGTCCCAGAAAGACTGAGACGAGGCCTTGGGGTCTAAAATTTGAGAGATCTATGCTTGTTCCAGCCACGAATCCAAGAAAGAAAGGTTGAATAAATTACGAATACGTTCGCACACCCAGATCAGAAAAAGTCACCATGGATCCCTAAGATAAGGCTTCGCCAGTCAAAGCGATCTACACCGACTCCCCAAAACGCACTTCCTGCCCATCCACTACCAATGACTATCGTCATGAAGAGCCCATATCCCTGTCGACCGGGGAAATTCATTTGGACAAAGCCCCCACAAGAAGTCCAAAGAGTGCCCAACTAAAATACCCATGATGACAGTAACGATGACAATGAAAGATCATACTCAAATGTGATGGAGTGGATTCATATTACCAGTGGTAGATGATACTCAAAATATGACCGGGACCATCAAATCCATCTTCAAAAGGAATAAAGGCATAATCTGCATCAATGCGATCAAAGAGGAGGCCAAGTCCAAACGTAAAATTCCGCAGTTGGTCATTGGTGATATAGCCACCCCGCAGGTCAACAAGCTCCATGATCGTCACTGCACATCCGAAGTGCAGTCGGGTGAAGGCACCATCAAGGAGGTGCGAAGCTTCAACACTGATCATCAGATCAAGGAGCTGCGTTTGGTCATGGTTTGCAATGATCTGGAGGGGAGACAGAGCAATTCCACCCTGGAGCAAGCGGGGTAAAGGGGTACGTTCAATCTCAAGTGCAGTCATGTGCCCAAAATTTCGAAGGGCGAACCCTGCATTTAATCGCTGTTCAAGAAGATCCATTTGAAATCCGATATCCACGGCATAGCCAGATGCATTGGTGTCAAAGATACGCTCTCGCAGAAACTTGGCCGTAATGCCTGCACGAAGTCCTCGAAACGATCGTGCATAACTGATCCCAGTACTGATGAACTGAGCACTGAAGGTTCCATCAGGTTCACCCGGTTGCGTTCTTGCATCTAGGTCACCGCTGTCGGTCGCGGTAATCGACAGTCCCCATGTTGAATTGCGTCCTGCGGGAAGCTGTGCTACAACATCGTAGACTCGGATATCGCCAATCCAAATCCGATGGGAGCCAGCGACGGAGTGCGTTCGGTGTGCTAGTCCAGCAGGATTCCAGTAGGTGGCAAAAGCATTGTCGGTACTGGCGGTTTGAGCATCTCCCATAGACCCAGCACGGGCATTGACTCCAATCCTTAAAAAACTCAATCCAGTCTCTTGAGCAGAAGCAATGGGTGCACAGAGCGTGAGGCTTAAGATGATGACAAGACGCATACTCATAAAAAGAATCGTAGAGCAATCATATGCATCCCTCCAGTGGCATAGGGTTCAAGTACAAACGTGTAGGCGACTTGGGTGATGAGCAGACCAAGGCTTTGTTGGATCATGAATCCTGCACTTGGACGGGGGCCGCCGTTTGAAAATTCTTCCAGTCTGGCCATGCCGCCACGAAGGACAAGCGAAGGGACCAGTGTATACTCTGCACCAAGCTTGAAATGACTGCGATGAAGCGTAAACTCGCGAAATTGAAAAATCTGTCGGGGTACATTGCCAGAGAAGATTACCATTGGATCAAGTATAGTACGATCCGAAAAGCTGGATTCATATTCACCAAGGAGGAGGAGTTGATTGTCAAGCAACTTCCAAGATACTCCTGCACGTAAGCGGGTAGGAAATGTATCCAAGACACCCTGTCCATCATCACTCAGTGCATCCCAGTCATATCTTGCCAGTAAGTCATCAACCACCACACCAACATGTACCGATGGATGTACATACATACCGATACCAATATCAAGGCCAAAGGCTTGTGTTGCTGAAAGATCTTCATGCAAATCGTTACGAAACAGTTGCAATCCAATTCCAATGGAGGCTCTCGTGCCAATTCGTACACCAAAGGCGGCAAAGAACGCATATTCGTTGGTGGATCCCATACCGGTATGATAGCCACTGGAATTGCGCTGGTCAATCTGGCGGACACCCGTATGAACGAGCCCAGCGGCAATCCCGGCTAATGGTCGGAGTGGCGTTCTCAGTTCAACAAATTGAATCTGTCGGTCATGGGTCATCAATGCAGCACTCAATCCAAGGCTTTGATTGGGAATATACGGAGCAAGGGCGGGATTATAGAAGGGACTCGCCAATCCAGATGCGTCTCCAGCGAGTGCATTGCCGACGGCAATGCCCCGACCTCCAAACCCCATCCGTCCAATCTGACCGGCGGTTTGGGCCCATGTAATCGAAGGTAGTAGCAATAAAAAACACAGAATTGCACAACGGTTCATGGTCACTCAGCAATTAGGATTTTCCCCCAGAAGGTGCCTTCACTGGAGTTGATGGCATAGAAGTAAGGGCCATTGGCAAGTCGTGCTCCCCGCTCGTCGGTTCCATCCCATGGAATTTCGTTGGGGCCTTGAGCACCAGTGAGCGAGGAGAATTCTCGGACAAGGGTCATCCCAAAGTCAAAGATTCGTAGGACAGTCGACTGAGATTCTGTCAAATCGTACCGTATTCGAATTAATCGATCGGTGGCAGGAGAGAATGGATTTGGATAGGCGTAGGTCGATACTTCTGGAACGCGGTCTGGAGGTATAATGGAGGCCAGTCCAGATGGGGAAAGGGGAATATTCGTCCGATAGATTTCCCAGGACATTCCCTGATCCATACTCTTTAACAACCCATCTTGCGTTCCAAGCCAAAGTGCATGGTCGGTCACTTCTACGGAATAGACGGATGTACCTTCGCGAGTACTTCTTGACGGGTCAGTCTGGTCAACAAAGTTGTTTTGAGCAATAAAAGAAATTCCGTCATCGGTAGATCGATATAATCCTTGATCACATGCGACATAGATGTTGGTTTGATCAAATGCAAAATCAAAGCACTGCACTCCATGCAGGGTGGTTTCAAAGGTCATCCCTCCATCGCGGGTTACGGTGACTCCGTATCTTTGATTTCGACCGACCGCTGGCCAGTTGGCAACCCAGATTGCGGGTGGAAGAGTACCCCGCGGTTGCTCCTCAACAGAAATGATCCAGTTACCAATTAATCCATCCTGACTAGTGTAATGATTCCATCGGGTTCCGCCATCCTCTGATCGATTCAGTCCTCCTGCCGTTCCTACCCAAACGATGCCATCTTGATCAACCAGTACCGAGAATGCCTGAAAATTCAAACCTCTAAACAGGGATTCAGGAATCCCAACAGGCTGCACAAAAAAAGGAAACTCATAGCCAAGTTCTGGTGCAAGATAGGAGGTAGTATCAGGGGGAAGAACAATGCGTTCCCATGTTTGGCCAAAATCTCTGCTTCGGCGGATTCCAGCCAACTGACCGGCGACCCATACCGTTCCAGAATCAGGATCATGATCAATATCCCATGGGGGGCTCTGGGGCAGAACGGTCACGGGTAAGGTAGGCAGTGTGACAGATCCGTAGGTAATCAAGGAATCGTCTGGATGATCTATGAGTCCAGTGACTCCTGATGATTGACCAGATGGGGGAGTGGCAGAATGAAAGATCCAAGAGTTCCCGCCATCGGATGAGTACAAGAGCCCGCGCGGTTCATTGATCGTTTGAGACTCTCTGCTACCGACTGTAGAACTATATTGATTCCCAATTCCTACCCAGATCGTTTGGTCTCGCACGCTGAGGGAATAGACGGAATTAACGAATCCCTGCAGCGGTTCAACATTCGCAGCTTGCCATGTTTCTCCTTGATCATGAGATACATTGAGGTAGGGACCAGCCCATATGGATCCACCAGAAGATCCAAGATTCGTGATGCTATTGGATAGTATACTTGGAGAATGCACCAAATCCTGTCCCTGCACTGAAATGGTAAGAAAGATCATCCCTAAAGTGAGAACGCTACGAATCATTGGGTCAGCTCCAGAGTGTGTTTGACATGTGCACTACGAAGTCCAGATCGGTCCACCGCCTCAAAGACAAAGGTATTGAGTCCAAGAGCATTGCCTGCAAGAATGAAGATGGTTCGTGAATAGATGCCATCTCTGGCCAGCTCATCACCACTGTCGGGGCTATTGCCGCAAGGGTGCTGGTTGCCATCATCACACATGATGAATCTCTCTGAAGGCCGTGCTTCGTTCCAGAACTCAACAGATTCCAGGTCATTGAGTCCATCGGGGTCAGAGACTTCTGCTGCTATGGTCAGCCTACGCGGGGGCTGGCCTGGGGAGGGACGTTGAAATGTTTCAGGGACGATCAATTTCTCTATGACTGGAGGAGATTGAGGTTCAAAGAATCGTGCATATTCCAAAGAGGTTCTGGCTTCGCCTCCAAGCCGTTGATGATGGTCAGTGACATAGATCAGTACAGGATAGGATTGAACCTCAAAAGCACTAATGGCAAAGTTTACTCTGGCGGTAAAGCGGCCATTTTGAACATAGGCAAGGCTGCCACTACGGATAGGCTGTCCAAGTGTATCTGGAGACAAAATCGCGTAGGAAACCAAGGGAACCTCCGTTCCATAGGTTTGAACCTGTGCATTGATGCTCAAGGAGACCCTTACACTGTCGCCATCAATGGCAGATTCATCCAGTAGAGCATAAATCACACGTTGTGGAGAGATTGAAAACTGTTCAATCAAGGGGGCTCCTTCCAATGGATCGGGTGAGGATTGTTGTACTGAATCACAAGCACTCAGGAAGGCAATCAGAAGCAGGGATGTACTGAATAAGGAGCGGTTCAAAATGATTTTTTCTCCATCAAGAGATTGTGGGGATCTTGTAGGACATCACGTTAAGCGGTGGCAGTACATCCGAGATGTCATCTGTCTCAACCAAGTGTCATCGTATGGAATCATCGGCCAAAGGGATGCACGATATGGACATCACCTGTTCGTAGAGATTGTTGTGGTTGAGTGAGGATGCGGTCAGCATTTTTCATTTCCCGTTTGACGATGACCATGAAAGTTAGTTCCTTGAATTTCAAAAAATCAGTCAGATGATGATCACGCAGATTGTCTTTGACCTGTGATCATTTCTACATGAACAACTCCAAGATCTGCATTAACAATTGCATCAAATGAGTGTTGATGGCGATGAAAGCCTAAGATGGAGTGAACCATCGTTGAAGAAAAAATCGCAATGAATGTGATGATCCGTAAAACACCAGGATTGTGCATATAGCGGAGTGTTAACGTTTATACACTATAAAATGGTTTGATACTGAAGCACAGCAGGAAGATACACAGTGTTAGGTAGCCGATGACTCTGCGTCTGCGTCCAATGGGTTTGCTCAGTGGGACCGGCGGATGATCTACCTTCACGAGAAAGATCAATAGAAAACACCAAGGAAGCCATCCAAAGTACGCAAACCATCCAAAAGCATCGGGTAAAAGCGATATGAATGATGCCAGAACTAAAATCGTGAGCATCATTTTCCACCATAGATCTTTGAAGGCCTTGATGGTACAGATCGTAAGAAGGGAAGCGATCGTGATCCATACACCAATGGTCCCCAGAAACTCGCCACCCATGACGGGGATCAGGATCTGGGGAAGCGTCAACGCTGCTCCTGATGCCATGGATGTAAGCATCGCAAAAATGAAGGAACGAGAAATTCGGGCATGCCATTTTGGTCCAAAAAGGGCATAGATGATATGACCGCCATCAAGTTGGCCGACCGGCATCAGGTTCAGTGCAGTAAAGAAAAGCCCCAGCCAAACCGCAAAGAGTAGGGGGTAATGATACATTTCATACAGAGGTGGTACATCTGGAACGATCATAGAAAGCACCCAGTACAGTGGAGTAGAACCTAAGGTAAGGCGACTTCCAGGGGGGGCATCCGAGATGGGGGTATCTGGGAATTGGCCAGTCAACCGTATGTATTCTTTAATGGAATAATGTCCATCTACACCAAACAGATACTCTGGGGAGGGCAGGCTTATCATCGCAGCAATCAGCATCACCACGACCAAGATGAAACCGGCAATTGGCCCAGAAGCACCTAGATCAAAGAGCTTCGTCAAATTTGAGATAGGTTGACGAATGGTAATGACGGCTCCCAGAGTCCCTATTCCGATCAGTGGAGCTGGGATGAAATAAGGAAGGGACGTTTTTATCTGATGCAATCGCCCAGCGATATAATGACCAAATTCATGTACAGTCAAAAACGCGATCAGTGCCCCGCCAAATGTGAATGCATCGGCGAAAAAAATGCTGCTCAATGGGAATCCTGCAACGGTCAAAAAGACATCGCCTGCTTCCCATGCGAGGGTCCGACCTATAAATAAGATGGCACCTGTAAGGGCGGTAGATAAAAGCGTGACAAGAAATAACCCGGCATGCAGTAGGTAGCGGTCACGGGATGGAGATTCAGATGCCGGCAAGACAGAGCAGAGGGAAAGGTGGACTCCGTTCAATCAGGAAAGGCGGAAAATGTTCATGGGTGAGTGAGTTGGGTTAGTCCCACTTCAATACGGTCCAATGCGATTGTGAGATCATCCATGGACGAGGCATACGAGATTCGAATTCCATTCGGATCGCCAAACGCTGCACCGGGCACCAGAGCAACCAGATGTTCTTCCAAAAGATAAAAACAGAGGTCATCACTGGAATGAATTTCACGGCCAGACGGTGCGACCGTCCCATAAAAATCGTTTACTTGCGGAAACAGGTAGAATGCCCCTTCTGGTTTTGGTACCTTCACACCGGAGATTGCATTCAGGCGTTCAAGTACATAGTCACGGCGTTGCCGAAATGCTTTGACCATCAATCGAATAGGTTCTTGATCCATATTCAGGGCTGCAATACCAGCTCGTTGAGCAATACTACTTGGGGCTGAGGTTAGTTGTCCCTGTAACTTGGATGCTTGCTTAATCATCTCCATAGGACCAGCCATATAGCCAAGACGCCAACCCGTCATTGCAAAGCATTTTGAGAATCCGTTGATGGTTATCGTGCGATGGAGCATATCAGGCTGTGATGCAATCGGCACATGAGTCGCATCATAAATGACATGTTCATAGATTTCATCAGAAATCACCACAATCTTTTCATTCTTCTGTAACACTTCAACCAGTTCGCCGAGTTCTTTTTCGGTATACACTGACCCAGTGGGATTAGAAGGAGAGCACAAAATCAGCACTCGTGTCTGGGGATTGATGGCATCTTCAAGCAGTTGAGGGGTCAAACGATAATGGGTATCGGCAGTGGTTGGGACGATGACAGGAGTTGCTCCGGCAAAGCGTGTCATTTCGGGATAACTGACCCAGTAGGGGGCAGGAATGAGGACTTCATCACCTTCGGAGGCTAAGGTAGCCACAGCCATTGCGACCGATTGTTTTGCTCCATTGGAGCATAGGATTTGTTCAGGCGTGAACTGAAGGTTGTTTTCGCGGGCAAATTTTGCACTGATGGCTTCGCGAAGCTCGGGCATCCCGGGATTTTGTGTATATCGGGTGAACCCCTCTTGTATCGCTTCAATTCCAGCTTTCGCAATTGCCTCTGGAGTATTAAAATCTGGTTCACCTGCACTGAGTGCGATGACATCGGCTCCTTCCCGCTTTAGTTTTTTGGCTCGCCCCGCCATGGCGAGGGTAGCAGATGGTTGCATAGATGCAACTCGAGGATTAAATGAAGTGTACATGGAATGAATGATTTTTAGTGTCAAACGATTTGATCATCATTTTGAGCCATTGCAGTAAAGTATTCATGCAGTTTTATGAAGGTGAGCAAATGATTCTGATAGTACTCTAATTGCAGGCGAGGGCCTTGATTTCTGCGGGAATTCTTCAAATTGCAAACTTGGGATAGGGGATTACAATAGGTGATTGTCCGAAATTCAAGGGGTGTGGGAACAAAAATCCTGATCTTGGATAAAGTGATTGCAGAAAAGCCTTTGTTTAGTCATGGTTTTATTGTGCATTTATTGTTATACTCATAGCGAGATATACAGGCACAGAAAGGATCGGTAAAACATTCCGTATAGGAGTATGATAGGTCGAATCTTGAAGATGTTCTCCGACAGTGACACAGCGAGAAGTGGTTTGACACCTACACTTAAGAGGCATGCCTACATACCCGATTTTCATTAGACCTATGGATTATTCCTTGATGTCTTGTATTTTCTTGATTCCACTCATCGTATAGAGGTGCACCACTGAAATGGAATCGTCTTGGCTGTTTTTGAAGCGCTACCTCTGCGACACATCCCATCAAGTGTTGATCAGTAGGCACATACAGAACTATGTAAACGAGTCTGTAGGTCAATTAAGCTCCTCTACCCGAATAGGATTGATCGGGTAGTGCACATCGTGAAGGTTTTTTTGACGAGAGATAGCATCCATGTGAGTTGCATGCAACCCTAATTAGATTCTACTGTGGTATGAAGATGCCTATCGCTGAACCGACTCATCACTCACTTGAACCGTCAACGGTGCGTGGTAGAACTACGGTTGCAAAACATACGATTGAGAACAAAATTCTACTTGGCGATTCTCGTGAAGTTATGAAGAGGATTCCCGCTCAGTCAGTGGATCTATCGCTTTGGTCTCCACCCTATTTTGTAGGAAAATCGTACGAGTGTAACCTCGGATTTGAAGATTGGAAATCGTTGATCAAATCTGTCATTGGCGAACATGCTCGGGTGTTAAAACCTGGGGGATTTCTGGCCGTAAATATCGGTGATATCCTCTGTTTTTCTGATCCTGACATGCCACGATTTCAAGCCGAAAATGTCAGGGGCAAGAGAAATCGTGTTACGATTGAAGAAGTACTTTCCATGCGTCAAAAATTCCCCGATGCCAATCGCTATCAGTTGGCTGAGTTATTGGGTTGTAGCGAACAGACCGTTCAGCGCAGGATCGAAGGCAACAATGTTCGTGGAGGTAAACAGCGTTCATCAACAAAGGTGAAGCTTACGGGGTGTATGGTTGCTGATTGGGCTAAAACGTCAGGTTTATATTTGTATGATCACCGAATTTGGCACAAGGATCCTACATGGCAAAATAGCCAGTGGCACTCTAACAGCTACCGTGCTGTTGATGAGTTTGAACATATTTATATTTTTTGGTGTCCGGGTGTTATTGAGTATGATAGAGCTCGTTTGGAAAAACATGAATGGTCAGAATGGGGATCTAGAGGGGTTTGGCAGATACGTTCTGTAAGAAAAATGGACGACATGAGGCAGAGTTTCCCGAAGAATTAGCTCGGCGAGTGATCAAATTGTTCTCTCCATGCGAAGGTTTAGTGCTTGATCCTTTTGTTGGCACGGGTACAACAACATATGTTGCTAAGAAATTGGGACGTAAATGGCTCGGCATTGATATGGTCCCTGAATACGTTGAAATGGCAAAATTACGAACAAATGACTCTTGATGAATTGGAGATATTAGAACGTACGACTTTTGAAATGGTTGTGCAAGCCATAACAGATTATGTACAAGAATCCGTCGTAATATTTCGTGAAGAATGAGACATGCCAGGTGATATTGCTCAGGATGTTATGCGTGAGGCTCTTGAAGAAATGGGATTGCCTGGCATTCGGGAAAGGCTCTATGGGAAAGTGGATTACAAGAAAGCCATCTATGTTTTTCTTCCTCACCCACAGCCAGTAGCTTTAATGCTTGATGCAAAAGCCGAGAAGGGAAACTCATCTGCTACAATTCAAATGTCTCAAACGTCAATGCACATAAGATTCCTTGATAATAGGGGTGAAATTGTCAATGAACATGGGAGATTATCAAGTACAATGATTAGAAATAACCGTGAATTTCAAGTGGTCACAATTATTGCTAAATATGTATATGAAGATAGGTCAGATGGTGGATATAATCTTATAAAAATCATCATGTCTTGTATTCCTAATGGAAAATTGCAGGAGCGCTATAATCCTTCACCAGATCTGACTATTTGGGCAGCTGGTAGGCATTCTTCTAAACACGGAGAAGATTTTAGAGTGCGATTGAACTTCAATAAGTTGCAGGCAATGGCAAGTTGGCGCGTACGTTATCTCGAATTTGTTTAATACAACCTTCGCCACGAATTACGGATTAACGAAACCATTCATCGGAATTGGTACTGTAAGCCAGTCCTACTTTACAGGTATGTTGTCAAGTTTTCTGCTCACGAATTGATTCCAAGAAAGTAATGTCCCAAGATTGCATTCTTGGTCTTTTTCTCTATGAAATTCCAAACTTCTCGCATAGACAACGAAAAATCATTCTAGACCTAGACCAAAATCCTCTTTGATGGCATACATAGTTGCACTCGCCGAGAGAACCACACCAGGAACCCCCGCCCCAGGATGTGTACCAGCACCCACAAGGTATAATCCATCAATATCTTCACTACGATTGTGAGGGCGAAACCATGCGGTCTGCGTAATACGGGGTTCAATGCCAAAAGCATTGCCCAAAGTAGAATTGTACTCGGACTCAAACTCATCGGGCGTAAAGACATGTTGCACTTCAATTGATGCACGCAAGTCCTCAAGTCCCCATTTTTCAAGGGCAGTAATCACACGATCTGTCATTGAATCCGTAGTACTCTCCCAGTCTACACCCGACGCAAGGTTGGGAACAGGAACAAGGATATAGATACTTTCGCCGCCATCAGGTGCCATTGCTGGTTCAGTACGACTTGGTACATGCAGATACATGCTGAAGTCCTCTGCTAAAATTTTACGATCAAAAATGTCTTGCACCAATCCTTTGTATCTGGGACCTAAAATAATGGTATGATGGGACAGTTTTGGATATTTTTTACGGACACCTAAATACAGAAGAAAACAACTCATAGAGTGATGAATTCGCTTTAATCGAGAGTTCGTCCATCGGCGACGTTTGACATTGCCCAACAAGCGACCATAGGTATGACCAACATCAGCATTGCTAACAACAATATCAGCAGGGATATTCGTTTTGGTTTGATCTTGGGTATTCTGAACCAGAACCCCAGTAGCTTTTGGACGAGATGTACCATGTCTAGAGACTTCAATACGCAGAGCGGATGTATTTAATCGAATTTCACCGCCGATATCCTGAAAGAGTTGTGCAATGCCCTTGACTAAACTGTACATCCCTCCATTGGCATACCAGACTCCACCTTCTTTTTCTAGGAAAGGAATCATTAAAAAGATGGACGGAGCACGAAAAGGGCTTCCCCCCAAGAATAGTGGATGGAATGAGTAAAGAAAATGGTGCCGCCAGTCTCGAAAAAATCCTTTGACGAACTGGGAGACTGGCTTCCATGCCCCCAGGCGAATCACGCGGGGCGTAAAACCAGCCATCATCCCTAATGAATCAAATGGGCGTGCCCCTAATCCTTCCGTGATGACGGCCTTGTAAATGGGCTGGAGTCTTTCAAAGAACTCTTCAAGTCGGTCGGCATCGCGTTGATCAAACTGAGCCATGGAGGCTTTCATTTTTGTAAGATCAGAGCGATAATCTATGTATGTGCCGTCGTAAAACCAGACCCGATAAAAAGGATCCAATGGCACAAGGGTAATGTAATCTTCCAATCGTCTCCCAGCACAATGAAAGATGTCTTTCAAAAGAGGGGGGGCAGTGATAAGACTTGGGCCAGTATCAAAGGTATAGCCAGAGTCACGGATCTGGCCCGCTCGCCCCCCAAGATGATTGCACTGCTCAATTAAGGTCGTAGAAATTCCTGAAGCTTGCAATCGTACGGCCGCCGTCAGTCCACCAAATCCACTTCCTATGATAACGGCACGGTGTGGAGTCTTGGAGGCGTGTTCTGTTTGATCAGGTAGCACTGTTCAAAGTGTTGGATGGTTTAGGGTTCTGAGAAACTTGCCGAAGTTGGGTTAATCCTTTACGTGCTAAAATTGTCTTTTTCCAGGAGGAGGTATAAGCACGGGAAGTTAAATTGTTGTACTGATTGGAACGAATTTCGTCATGGATTCCACGATAGACCCGTGCTGCAACTGCGATCGCCCTACGGAGACGGGTCGGCAAGAATGGAATCCCCTCATAAGCTCTGTCATAGGCGGAATTGGCCTCTGCAATGATGGCTTCAATGAGTTCAGTATAGTTGGGGGATATAAATCCATGATTGAAAGCCTTTTCTTTGAGATCCTTGAGGGTTTCAAGGGTAATCTGGTGTTCGTCCATGAGGTCAGCAGGTAGATACAGTCTGCCCATGGATAAATCCTCACCCACATCACGCACAATATTGGTCAGTTGCATGGCATGCCCTAAATCATGTGCACGTTCAAGAACCCAGGAATCTCTGACCCCGAATGCCTGCGTGATCCAGTCACCAACAACCGATGCGACACGATATGTATACAACCGCAATTCCTCCATGGATGAATATCTTGATGGTTCAACATCCATACGCATTCCTTCAATGAGCTCGGAGATCAGAGAATAAGGAATGACCATACTCGCCATTCTTCCCATGACGACATCGGCCACAGGAATTCCTGTGGCATTTCCTTGGTAAGCGGAGTAGGCGATCTGATCCCACACATTGAGGATTTCATACGCATGGGCAATAGATTCAGCACCTTTGTCAGCTAAATTATCTGTAAACCGGCAGAAAAGGTAGATTTCAGTAATGATAGATCGTTCGGGGCGGGGAAAAAGACGTGATGCATAGGAGAAGCTTCGGCTATTTCGTTGAAAGAATACCCCCCAGTCAGATACATCTCCAAGTTTTTGAGCTCGGAGCCCTATTTGTGCGGCAGTAAGCGATCGTTCAGGTTTTGGAGCAAGGGACAGTTTAGAATAGATTTTCGGAGTAGCGAGTCTATTAGGACGAGATGCATGAGCACAGCGTTGAAGCCATTCTTCAATCATCTCCACCATAGGTGGTTGTGCAGCTGCTTTTTGGATTTGGCTAATGAGAGAAGAGCCTCTATCTTGAAGCTTAGATAGGGCAATTTCTGCCAAAGAAGGTGCATTCTTTGAAGTAAAAAATGCTTTCAGTGCTTGATCAGCAGATTGTTCAAACCATTCAGTTCCATGAGAGCCTAATACAAAAGTCCAAATTCGATTATTAAAATCTTGAAGTTTTGGTTTACCTGTCTCTCCAGTGGGGCAGTAATCAAGAAAATCATCCACCATCTGGTAAAATATTCCAAGATTGATTCCTATGTTGAGTAATTGCTCAGAAGGTAGATCGGAGTGTCCGCTCCAACTTGGCAGAGCGGCGGCAATCCCAAACAGTTGACCGCTTTTCATCCGTACGATTTGCTCATACGTTGTAAGGAGGTTTTCGCTGGGAGTGATTGAATCCTGAATATTTTCACCACGAACCATGGTTTCAACGGCTTTGATGAATGCCGTCAAAAAATCATGATAGCCCGTCAAGGAGGCAACACGGTAGGCCCCTGTGAGGTAAAGATCGCCAACCAATACGGAAGCCCCAATCCCTTTGGTTGCGAGAAGGGTGGCGGTATTGCGGCGTTGCATTCCACCGTCAAAAACATCATCGTGATAAATTGATGCTTCGTGAACCATCTGAATTGCAAGACATCCCAGCCAAAATCGATCATCCAGTAAGTGCTGGCGGTCAGCAGAGACAAACGACAGAGCAGTCAAAGGACGAAGGAGCTTTCCAGAAGGAGAGGGGATAGTCATCCCATACTCCTGAACCATGATCGCACTTTTTGAGATCCCCGATCTCACAGCCTCAACAGCAGTCATGAAGTTTTCGTCAGTTGGCGAGGAGTAACTGATGTTGGTGAATCATAAAGCGTAAGGCTACAATGACGACCAGAGTTAAAAAGACGGCCAACCAGTAACCAGCCAAGAGCGTCATGCCTAAGGAAAGAACGATTACGGTGAAATAATAAAATTCCATGACAGGTGTTGGAATCTGGTCAGCAATTTTTCCCGCATGAGAGTAATCAAACGCAATCATGATCAAGATCCCGGTCCCAAACCATCCAAGTAAATTAACCAGAGGCATTCCATAGTAAGGTCCAGCCTGATCCCATACCCAATAGTTTGAAAGTTCACTCATGGCAGGGTCAAGTGTTAAATCCCAAGCCGTCAACAAAAACGCTCCAAGCATCCATTGAATATACCCGTTTTTTGTAAGGCATCTTGCAAGTACATAGGATGGGAAGGCCATCATAAACCAACTAAATGGGATTAACACTGGGACTAGGTTAGCAACTTTATATCCAAGCAATCCAGTATACTCGTAACCACTGAATGGAAACCCAGTTTTTGTCCCCAGCAATTCCATACCCAAAGAAATGACACTGGCTAAGATGAGAGCAGGCAACCATTTGATTCCAACTCTAGGAATTAAAATGAGTGCAAGAACCGCGAATGCGAGGATCACATGCCCCCTTGAAAAGATCAGAAATGAGTATGGATAAAACCCGGCAGATGAAGGAAATTGGGCAAGAAGTTGAGGATTGAGACCAAAAGTACCAAACCCAACTAAAACAATAACAGTAAAAATCCAAAGTAAGGTAAAGCCTATGCGATCAGAAGAGGTGAAGGCAGATTTGGACTTAGGCATTAAGTAAGGTAGAGCAGTAGAGAAATTGGATACATAATACCTTCATGGGGTGAATGAGAGTAAGGTTTCTCTCCTCAATATCACCCATGAAAAGACATATTTTAATGCAAACACGGGAATACTTGATTGCTGTGCTCATGTTCCTTATAAGGCTATACACATGTACAGTGATGATCAAGAGGATTCAATACTTTCAGTCAAAAGTTGTAAATACCGCTGATACACAAAAATGCGGTTTCTCTTCTTTCCAGTTATTTCATTTACGATCCCTATCTTTTCAAGATGATGGATGGACTTGTATACTGTCGGCAAAGAACTCCCAGTAATTTTGGAAATGTAAGATGCAGAGATGATGAGTCGTTTCTGAAGAATAGAGAATACTTGTAGTGCTGAGGCTGCTAATCTACCAGACTGGTTGATTGTTTGAGTATCTTCATCAAACAATTGTAGAATACTCTTGGCAAGTTGAACCCCATGTCCAGAAGTTTCAATGATACCGTCCAAGAAGAAATCTAACCAAGTTTCCCAATCTCCGTGAGTTCGTACACGCTGAAGTAACTCATAATAATTGGATCTATGGCGCTTAAAGTAGAGGCTGAGATAGAGAGTCGGATGTTGAAGTAATCCGCTATGGACAAGGTAGAGTGTAATGAGTAGTCGCCCCAAACGACCATTTCCATCAAGGAATGGATGAATGGTTTGAAATTGAACATGAATCAGACCTGCCTTCATGAGCGAGGTTAATTCATGGTGATCGGAATGGATAAAATTTTCTATATCAGTCATCAGATCAGCAATATAGGTGTGAGGCGGTGGAACATACATGGCATTTCCTGGACGTGTACCACCAATCCAGTTCTGGGAGCGTCTAAATTCACCGGGTAGTTTTGTACTTCCTCTTCCACCAGATAACAGGATTCCATGCATTTCGCACATTAGGCGTTGACTCAATGGAAACCCCTCGTTTAATCGTGTCACACCATGGTTCATTGCTGAAACACAGTTGGACACTTCCTCTATTTCATCCATAGGTACGCTGGGAGGCTGGTCTATCTCAAAGAGAAATAAATCCGAAAGTGATGATTGAGTACCTTCAATCTGTGAAGACAAAAGTGCCTCTTGTCTTACATATGAGTATAAGAAAACGGAAATATCAGGAAGAATTTCAGAGATACCATCCAAGCGACCAATGGTCAAATAAGCTTTTTCTAGCTTTGAACGCAGAGTTTTCATATTGATTGGAGGATTCGGAGGCAATGATGGAGGTAGATATGCCTCCACTCGTTCCTGCACATACGAGATCGTAATCTTCTCTCCAATCCGTGATTTGTTATTTTTTGGATGCATCAAAATAGAATTGTTTGATAATTCTTACTAAATAAACGAAAATAGGTTTTCCTTTATTTATAGACTAATTAGATTTTTATTCTCAAGACAAAAATTTGTTGGGAAAACGTTAAAATATCAAGGTCTATTGGATCTCGTGGGGCATCTATAAAAGAATGAATCAACTCGATATAATGCGTTTAAAGCATTTTAAAGCATATTTCTTCAATAAAAGGGAGGTACTATAAGGAGTTCTTCATAGGATGGAGAGGGTGATTATTGCATCTGTGTGAATGGAAAGATTATACTTAAAGAAACTTTAGTTACGTTTTGTATAAATAAACAAAAACGCAATTTTCTTTATTAAGAAAAGTCTATAATAAAGGATTGTTAAGTAAAAAATGAATGGTTTTTTCAAAAAAAGAGCATGTTGGAGGATATAATGAGATGATTTTATGAAGCGATTGACCCAGGAAACAAGTTCATTCCAATGTACTCTCTAAAATCGATTAGCTAACTCTCAGGACATGTGGTAGAGGTAGAGTCCATGCAGGAATCATTATACATTCTACGCCAGAAACAAACGCCTATGGATGCAACCTATACGGTTTCATGCTACTTTCGGAGTGCCGCCTACTGTGAAGTCAAAGCCTCAGCAATCACTTTAGGTACAAAGGGGCGGATATCACCATTCCAGTGAAGGATATCACGAACCAGCGAGGAACTGGTGAGTGCGTGAGTGGCATCGGTATGAAAAAATATGGTGTCCAGTTCGGGAATCATTCTACGATTCATATATGCCATTTGGGATTCGTAGTCAAAGTCCCTTGATGAGCGCAATCCACGGACTAAGGCACATGCTCCAAGATTTTTTGCATGTTGGGCAATCAAGCCCTCAAAGCCCATGACGCGAATATTGTCCAGATGAATGGTTGACTTGCGGATCAGATCAATGCGAGTTTCCGCCGACAGTAGGGTTGACTTCTCTGAATGAACGGCGACCGTGATGATGAGCTGGTCAAATAAGCGTAGTGCACGCTCAGCAATATCAAGATGTCCAAGGGTAAAGGGATCAAATGTCCCAGGATAAACGGCTAATTTCATGATTGAGATTGGAAAATACTGACATGGGTGCGACCATAACTGCGCGAAGTGTTGAGAAACGCATGTTCTGAAAATTGAATCCGAGTGTCATGCTCAACAACAAACAGTCCGCCCGGTCGTAAATGGGGTAGGGCTAGATCTGGTAAGTCAGACATTAATTCAAGGTCATAGGGTGGATCGGCTAAAATTAGATCCATTGGAGTTCCACTATATCTTTGAAGATACGCAACAGCATCTGAACAGAAAATATGACATTTTTCACTCAAATGAAGAGAGTCTGCGTTGTCGCGAGAGGCAAGGACAGCATGATGGTCTAGTTCAATGAGAATCGCACTTTCTGCTCCCCGACTCAGTGCTTCAAATGCTAACGCACCCGTACCCGAAAATAGATCCAAGACTCTGGCATCTTCCAGTGACATCCTTGATTCAACGAGGGCAAATAATGCCTCACGAACGCGATCGGTGGTCGGACGCGTTTTGATTTTTTTCGATCGCTCCAATCTGCGACCTCGTAAACGACCTGCTATAATTCGCATGAAAAAAGTGTTTCGACTAAAAATAAGCATCAAACACCATGCAATCGCGTACGATTCCTAAATCAAAGTGATTATGCGTATATTCTTAACAGGTGGAACAGGTTTTGTTGGTCGTCACGTGCTGCGGGAATGTATAGCACAGGGACATCAGGTGCGTGCGTTAGTACGTAGAGGTGGTGCCCCTCAAGGATTTGAAAGTCAGGAAGTAGAACTGGTTCGTGGAGATGTAAATGATTCACTGGAAAAATATATGACCGATGTGGATGCAATCATCCACCTAGTTGGAATTATCAAAGAAACACCATCACAGAACATCACCTTTGAGGCACTTCATACGCGAGCAACACAAAATGTCGTTCAGGCTGCACAAGGATTTGGTATTTCTCGCTTAGTTTTTGTAAGTGCTAATGGTGCATCAAAAGATGGTGATACAAAATATCAAACTACGAAGTGGGCCGCAGAGCAAGCCGTTCAAGAATCGCAACTGGATCATTGGTGCATCTTGCGTCCCGGTTTGATTTTTGGGGATCCTGGGATGGAGCGTGAAGAGTTCTGCATGGTTTTGGCGAGTACTCTGATTCGGCCGTTTCCAGTTCTTCCAGTATTCGGAAGTGGTCAATATCTGTTACAGCCCGTTTCTGTTGAAGAAGTGGCAGATGCCACGGTTCAGGCATTAACATCCTCAAATGTCAACCGTCAGGTCATTCCCGTTGTCGGTACTCAGCAGTTTTCCTATCTTGAACTATTGGATATTGTGACGCGTGCCATCGGGATGCGGCCCAAACCCAAAATTAAACTTCCTCTCTCTGTTGTACGGGCTGGAATTCGTTTTGCTGGTAAAATGCTACCGATCACCCCTGATCAGCTTGCCATGCTGGTTGCTGGTAATATTGCCGATCATCGGCATTTTTATGATTTATTTCAGGTGACCGAGCGTCCATTCAATGAAGAGAATTTGAGTTATCTGCGTCATCGGCTATAAAATGCTTCCGCATCACGCGGTATTGTTGTTTTCAATGCTTTTGATCGTATCTGTTGGACGGGCACAGACCCCACCCGATACAGTCCGCTCATTTCAGTCATTCCGTACAAGTGTGGATTCTCTTGAAGGTCCACCCCTGACTTCAGACCATGACATTACCTATGCCCTTTTACGACAGTCTGGAGGCTTCCTCTACGACTTTAATGCATTTGCATGGCCAAATTCCTGGAGTTTGTATGGACTGAATCCCCACGCCGTTCAACTTGATTTCGGCCCCATTCCTTATGATGATCTTTTGACAGGCCGTCCACGCTTTGATTTGCTACCTACCGCCCTTCTTCGGAATCCTCAACTGACTTTTGGCTCACCTCGCGGAATATTTGGAGTCCAAACAGAATTACGAACGATTCATGCAAACTCTCCCCACACTCAGTTACACTATCAAACAGGAGACCACAAGCTTCAGCGTATAACGGCGATACATGCTCAGCAACGCAAAAATCCATTCCAGCAATCAGGTCTTTTCCAGGGTCTGTTTGGTTATGGTGGAGCATCGGATGCGGGCGATTTTCCTGGAAGTCGATTACGTCGCCAGCGTCAGTTGTTGATGCGTACTCAATATCAACGCTACTCGTGGTCTTTAGAATTCTTGTTTCTACATCACCAGCGTCGCTTGGGAGCCCATAGTGGAGTATTGGGAGAGGATGACCGACGCTATAATCGCCTGATTGCTCAGGTGAGGGGCCAAAACCATACCAGAAGAGATGTACGTAATGATCTTCTTGGTACATTCAAGACCCATCATATCACAGCATCATTGTATCTGTCAACTCAGACCCTTCGCTATGAAGGGGTAGAAGGGAGATCATGGAGAATGGGGACATCTGTTTACAGGGATATGGGTGTAAGTAATCATCGTATTCAAGCTCGGATAGATGGTTATCTGCAACGACTTAGAGGAGGAAGTGCATTTCCTGATGGGAGGGCTTCTTCGTTCATTGGGATTCAGTTGACGGATTCTCTCAAGTTTGATTCTGGATTGATCGTTGCTTTGGCAGGTATTCAAGGACTCAACGGGCATTGGTCCCCCAAGGCAGGATTACGTGCAGAGGCAAGACTGTTAAGTCTACGTCCTTATATAGAGGTTTCCTACGATGCATACAGAAATGAAACTCAGAGTTGGGGACGCTATCTCAGAGCACAAAATGACAACCACGGAACCTTGCTACACTCCAATGCAGGCCTCCCACTTCATATGGGGACCATCATCATCAGCCCCTACGCATTCATAACCCGTGCGACTAATGCCGTAGATTACCGAGAAGTGGTGATTGATTCGGTAGAGGTCATTCAGGATTCACATACCGCGTTGGGGGCTGGAATTGCATTGGATGTACGGACCAAGGCGGATCACGGAGTCTATGGGTGGGTGAACGCTGGTTATCTCCAAACAGGCAGGACGAAATACCACGGTGAACTTGTGCTCCCTGAGTGGACCTTATCTGGGCAGATAGGATTTCGGGGAGTTTTATTTACGGGGGATCTGCATCTGGATATTTCATTATTGGGACGATCATGGAGTTCATTGACCAGTCGGACACTGCATGCACCGACAGGGTTGTTAGTTCTTCCGTCTTCTGATCGACGGCCCATTCGTGGATCGTATACCCTTGATTTGGTCGTGAAAGGAAAGATTCGCACAGCGACGGTGTATCTTCTCTATGAAAATTTCACCAGCGGAACTGGTTTGATGGCTGGCAATGAGCTCGTCGTGGATTATCCACTTCCAGCTGCGCAGATGCGCTTTGGTGTCTACTGGCCCATTGAGAACTAGTCTCATGTCATACGAATTTCCATACAGAAGGAGGCAGTAGTCAATACCAATGAACAACCTGAAAGAGAATCCATGTCATCTGATAAGTCAGTGGAAGTCTTGGGCTACTCTTTATGGAAGTTCCAATGATTTGAGAAACTCAAATCAATAGGAGTTCATACTCAGTCTACACATTTAGACTCAACGGAAATGGAAGACATCATTTGAGTGCACACTTGACAGCGAAAAGTTTATCCATGTACTGATCCAATCCTCACAGCTATTCGAAATGTAGAACAGGTGATCTCAAACCAGTGTGTGAGTTTCTGTTTCTACTGGATCGGTGGAAGACAATGCGGGTCATCACTGTCCATGGCCATAGATGAATCTTTTTCATGATAAAGGGATGCTAATATGTCACCATGCATCTGGGTAAATAGCGGCGGAACGGCCTCACCGATCATTTGACGGACGGGAGAATGTCCCCAATGGTCAATTGCATTTCCCCACATAAAATCACTTGGAAAAGTCTGTAGATGGGCACATTCCGCAGGGCTTAAAACACGATTTTCCCAAGGATGAAGAGTGCGATCGCTTCCAATGTGACCACTTGCAGTGGTGATTGTGGAAGCAGGTTCATCTGGTGACATTCGTCTATAGCTTGAATTCCTGAATCCGCGAATCATTCTCCATGTGCCATCTTCTTCACGAATGACGGGACGAAGTAAGGGACTAGAGCATTGGGGGCATAGAGGGGTATCCTGCTCTGCATCAACTGAGCCGCAGGATGGACATACATTCGATTCCCATGCACTTGCACCACTTCTCGGGGGAATAGCGGCGACCATGTCATAGCGTTCAGCACATATGAGTGGAACTTGATGCATTGGGTATTCTGGGGTACGGGCTGATTCCAGTGACTGAGCATCAAGAGCGGGAAGGTTCAATTCACCAAGGGCATGATCAAGGGTAATCTCATCTGGCAGCTCTGGAGCACCATGAGTCGGGCGTGGGAAGGGGGCCTTTTTGGTTTGAATCAGCGCTTCAGCTGCACTGGAATCTTTACGTACAAAGGTAAGGAATGCTCGATTCCGGCTTTGCGGCACGCCATACTTAGATAGATTGATCACCAGAGTATAGAGATGGTAGTTGTTCTTGAGACGACGAGTGAGTAGTGTAGCAGCAGAAACTGGATCCTTTCTTGATGGATCATATACTTTTCGTCGCAGGAAAGCAGGTACATTCTCTACGACGATGAAAGTTGGCGCGAGTTCTTTTGCAACATGTGCAAAAGGAAGTGCAAGCAGGTTTCGTCCGTCACGCGTTCCGGCATCAGCATCTGCTTCAAGTCCACGATCACTTTGGGCAGTGCTCATTCCCTGGCATGGAGGGCATCCACAAAGGAGCACAGGGGCCTGTAAACCATGCGAGGCTCTAAAGGCATCAACCACCTCAGGCCATGACTGCCGTAGATCTCCCCCTATGGAGATGGCATCTGGATGATTGAGCGATGCAACATCAAGTCGTCGCTGAATGATTTCGGAGATCACATAAAACCTGAAACCAGCGGTAGCATATCCTACATCTCCAGCACCACAATTAGAAAAGAGGCTAACGGCTTTCACGATCCTTCATGTTCATCCGATAGACGGTCCGCTTCGCCTCTGACGCGATCCTGCACATCCAGAAATTGTTCATTGGCGAGGGTTGCTCTTGTAAGAAAATCTCCCCAAGAAATTTGGATTATTTTTCCCTGATTTTTCCAAAAACGATATGAAGTATCTCTATTTGGCTCAGTAATGTTAACGGAATCACAAATCAAATCAACGACCCAACTATCTTCAAATTTCTTCTCTAACTTACTATGAGTACGAAAGAAGTCCCTAAATGCCATAAGATAATTATGGAGGCGATCCCAATCAGCGTTTTTGAAGGTATGTCCAACGGCTTTGATTTCAACAATATGAAGTTTTTGACTCATATTGGCAAGGATAAAGTCTGGGCGTTTGCGATGATGATCGATAGCCAATATCACTTCTTCTTGAAACTTTTTGTGGTAGTAGTTTTCAAATCCTTTTACGAACTGTTTCAGGGATTGATTAATTGTAATAGGGGTCCAGGTAGGTTCAATCAGCCATGGAGCATCTGCAAGAATGGACTGGAGGTCAGATTCTTCGGGATCATTATGAATTAATTCTGTCAGACGGCGAATCACTTCCACTCGTTCACTTGCAATTTGGGCATAAGAGGCCATTTCTGCAATGCGAGTTTTGGAGAAAAGATCAAGAAGTTTGTCAATACCACCATTGAGTCCTAATGCTTTGGAGCGAAATTCCTTGAGAGCTTCAATTAATGCCATATGAGGAGCAACGGTAAGGATAACCGTTGTGAGAGACTCAACATAGTCACCATCATTCAATTCATCCTCGGATGCTAAGCGTCCAATCTGTTTTCCAAGAGATATGGCCATAGAGGAAACTTCTGAATCAGCAAAATAATCTCGTGCCCTGTTGTCTAAATCAGAAGCCTTAAGGAAAAGCATTTCAACCCTGTCCCGACGAGGCTGGCGAGAGGCAGCCCCAATGGCCTTGATCCGATCCGATCCCCATTTTCGTAGAGCTCGTCCATAATCGGATTCCCAGAGAATATCCTGGCGATCAGTTGTAATGAGATCCTCCCCATCATCTTCATCAATCCAGTCTGCATGAACTTCCCCGACAAGGTAGGATCGGAGAGTGAATTCGCCAGTATAGCCGGCAGGTTTTTCAAAATCTCTAGTCGTAGCAACGATTTTTCCTCGTGCGTAGATGCGAACCCCAGCCATTTCTTCATTTTTGTAGGCATTTTTTGCGAGTCCCATCCAACCTGTCACTGGTAACGTTTGCCCATCGTCCAGCTCTACTGGTAAGTCAACAAGATCAATACGCGTTTCTTCCATTAGTGGGATATCGTAACTGCCAATCATGAAAGGTTTATTTTCAACGGGATTTCTGGAATCCGTCACCTGTATATTGAAGTCTTGCTTCTGTATACCGAATCGAACCGCAAGTTGTCGATGGAATGTTTCTCGGTTGGGTACGCGTTTTGGAAGAAAATTACTCAAGCGAATCGTAGTGCCCGACGCTTTCATGTAGGTTCGGTCCAGTTCTCCGCGTTCTATTTCAATAGGCTCATCACTATGCTCAAGAATCTGGTCATAATCCATCTTAAAATGTGAAACGATATAACCTTTCTCGGTGGGATTTCCTCCGGCAGAAATCACTTCTATGATTTTACAAATACCAAACGGGGCAAGTTTTCCAATACCTTTTCGCCCCATCACATTACGGTTTTTGTTTCTTGACCGACTTCCAAGTTTTACATCTTTACGACGATCCTTACCTACCCAAAGAAAATGTTCGTTCACATCAGAAGGAGTCATTCCATGTCCATCATCCTTAACTTCAATGACGTGTTCAAATTCCTCAATTTCATGTGTTGTAGAATTACGCCTAGCCAACAAGGTGTTTAACGGAACGTTAACCATCACAGTCTCTGCATCCGCATCATAGGCATTGGCAATCAGTTCAGCAACCACTGCACTTACTCGATCATACAAACGAACACCTAACTTATCTACAGTCATGCGAGATATTTGCATCTTATAGGGTCCGATACCATTGTTGAAAGTAGTCATATTCCAGATAATTGATTAGAGAAATGAGAAAAACGGGAGTTCATCCCTCTGATAGATGAATCTCATAAACCGCAGCTTGTGAAGCGTCTCAGGCACGATCACACACACATCATACAAAAATACGAACAAAAATGATTATAGATTCCGTATAATGACACGACTGTGTTACAATTACTGAATGGAACCGAGCCCTTACGAACAGCGTGTCCTCCGCGAAATACATGAGTGGCATCACCAAAAGCCTTCATGGTTACGCCAGAAAATAAGAGGGATACATCAACCCCTCAAGACGTTATCCAGAAAGATAACGGAGATCCCTGCCGTTGAATGGACTCTGGAAAATTTAGTTGGCGGTCTAGTTGATTGTACCAATGAAATCGCACAAGATTCTTCATCTATTGAAGCGATTCTAAAATCCTTTCAAGCCAAAGGTTATGATGTCCACAGTAAGACTGAAATTGCTTCCCTTGACTTGGAAGCCATAGATGATGTACTTTCAGGTTTGGATTTGAGGTATCAGAGTCTTACAGCAGTCCATGGAGCGGTTTCGGGTTTTGCAGGATTCCCAGGACTGGTTGCTGACATCATAGCTCTTGTGGGATTGAATCTACGTGCTACTGGCCAAATCGCTTTATGCTGTGGCTATGATATTCGTCTGCCCAGTGAAAGAGAGTATGCGTTACATATTCTGGTTCTTCCACTTTTTCGGTGGGTTTACCGATTCTGATAGCCTACTGGATATAAATCCAGACCACCGAGATGGAAGTAAATTGCATTCGCAAACCGCTCTTGATTTCGGAATCCTCGTGCACGAACTTTGATCGCTTTAA
>JAPOUL010000160.1 GCA_026708685.1 Bacteroidota bacterium | reverse complement strand
AAATGAATGAATTCAACTGAATGAAGCAAGAATGTAGAGATATAAAAATTTAAAAATAGGATTATTATTGACTTAGATGAGAAAGTTATTTTCGAACATGCCCTAAGTTCTTTTCTGTTGATCCAGGCATGATGGGCATATGATCTGAATTTATGCAAACTTGCATATGGTATCTACCGAGATCGTTCTGTATACCACTGTGCCCATATATTTGAGAAAACTGGGTTAGTGCACCGTGACTCCATTATTTCATTTGCCAAGTCGCCCCAATTACGACGGCGTGCTACTTCCGCTGCAAGAACTGACAAGATATTTTGGTAAGCCTGAGAGATTGAGTCCCATTGAGAGATGGTACGTAACTCCTTTTCGTCAAGTTCGGGGCTTCTCATTCTTTCAACCCGAGATTCAAGTTCTCGCCATACCAATTCTGACTCACTGTAAGGTAATGCCAAAGAATCAAGATTACGAATTGCAGAGGGGAATGTATAAGACTGAAAAACGTTTTTTATATCAGTTTCGTATATGTGCATACTATCGCTGATTTGGTTGTATGATCCGCATTTGATATTTAGCCATCCGGCCATAATTTCTTGAAGGCTAGTGAATTGAACCAGATTGTACGGCAAGCCCAGAAACATATCATTGCTTCGGATTATTTGGGTCCATTCCAGTTGACCATTCCGAACTTTTAGCATTGAGTTGATATTACAGGGAACATCTTTGCTTGCTGGTGTTGCATCTGATTCTGGCATATCCATCATGGAACTCCAAATCTGTAAGACCACTTGTCTTGAGTCAGGATCTCTTGATAGAATTTGGTATGCTCTTTTCATCTGATTGAGTCCGTAGCGAGTGCGTAGACGATCACCATAAGCACCGTGAAGCTCAGACGCTTCTCCAACAAAATTTTTATATTGTGAATTCCAAACATCTATGAATGCCAGATCACGCCTACCATTAACGATCCAGATGACTTCCGCAAGTGCAAATGCGAGATTCAATGCAGGCCTTCTACCCATCACCCACCGCTGTCTTGGATCAGAAATTGAAATCCCAGCATGAAGGATTTCAATCATCTTACCGTTCCTGCTATTTTGCATTTGAGAGGTACCAACTAGCTGGAATTCTTTCACCAATTTCATCCAGACATCGTCAGCCGTAATCCCATTGAATACTGAAATCATTTTAGTCGCCTATTTGATGATTGATTCTCCATTTTGGAGGGTACCAGTAGCGAATGGTTTTGGGTGAAGGGCGATAGACTTGTTTTATTCGAGTACGATTACCGATTCCTATGATTTCAGGATGTTTAAGGCGTGCATACTTTGAAATTTCACAAAAGAGATTTTGGCAGTCTATCAACTGTAATGGCCTACCCCCCAATGTACGAAATTTGAGGCCTAATCTTTCAAATTCTTTTTCCTGACGATCAGTAACCAATCGGATCAAATCAGCTTCGCTCAGCCCTCCTAAATTGGAAAAACACTTATGAATACCATCAAGAGCCCCAGGACCTGGAATAACGAACTGCATTTCAGAAAAATCCACAATCTCACTGTAATTAAGATCTGTAATGAACTGGTACGCGAGAAAATTACCAATCGTTGGATAGGAGCATAGGACTTCAAAAGCTTCACACATATTCGTAGAATCGGCAATTTTCTTTGGTACCTCGTCATCCATCATTCGTTCAATGAGCGAAAGGTGGTTTCTATGTTTTCGAGTATGACCAAACGCCTTTTTTCCTGGTGGCATCATATAAGCTGCAGAATAGATAGGTCCCCCTGATGAGATGACTTCTGAGAGAATTCGATCATATTCTGGAAATGAATAATCCTCGTAGGTAATCATTCCTAATTTGGATTTTAAGATCTCCCATGTTTCTATTTTGTTGAATAATTTGAAAAGAATCGTACGAAAAAATACCTCAACGGGGCTTTGATCTCCCTCGTAAATAACATGTCGAATCAGATACTGACTCACTCGATCAGATGCTCTGTATGCGTTGGTAAACTTGTGGCGTCGCAGTATCAAGTCATCAGTCCACGGACCATCCAATCCTTGCAACTTCCGAAAGAATATATCCTGACGTTCAGTGGCAAATATCCAATAAGTGTTATAGACAATGGTTGGCTTGGCTGGGGAAAGTTCTTTGAGTATATATGTAGGTAATTTCTTCGGTATGGGTTTAATGGGAAATAATTGTATCCGATCATCGTATTGATTAGTCTCTTTATCATGGATGCCGTTCTGAGGCCAAATATTAATGTCTTTGAGTGTACCAATTACTTGACGCATAGCGTCTTGAATTGATTCATTATTTTGAATCGCCTTAACTGGATACTTTTTACATTCTTTGTCACGTAGAATTTCATAATTCTTCCATAAGTCTGCGTGGTCAGAATTACGATGAGACTCAGGCAAGCGGTCAATCAAGAAGACAATGGACGACTTGGTGTCTCCCCATTGAATCTGCTCAGCATTAATGAGTGCGTCAAGTACTGAACTACTGTTTGAAGTTTTACGCCCATAAACCCATGTTGACCACCAAAATCTGTCAAGTATTATCCAACTTCCCCTTTTCATAGATGGTAAAATCATGTTTTCTATGGCATCCAAATGAGCAGCGATGTGTAAAGCTTGCAAACTAATTGGATGAATCTCTTTGAGGTCAAATTTTTCAGGACTATGATGTAAATCATAAACTATACGGCCGATTGATCCTTTCTCCTTGCCAGGAAATGAAAAATATTTGCACGAGATGCCCATATTTGTGAGGCTTTCAGAAAGAGCTTTGGATAGGGTTGATTTTCCTACACCATCAGGTCCTTCAAAAACGATCAGTTGACCGACGGAATGATTATTAGTGAACGTCATTATCCTCGTTGTTAGGTTCTATCGTGTTCAGTAATTCTTCAATCTTTCCAGCAAAAATCTCAAACTCTCCCTTCTTGACAACTCGTCTGGCTACACTCGCAATACAAATTACTCTGGACAGATTCAAGTCCATCTCATGAGCCATGAAACGCCCAAGGCGACATAAGCCAAGATAATTACCGTATGCACGCTCAAAGATATCATGGGTTGCATAGAATCCTGTTACTTGGAGACCATCTTGATTTATCTTTGCAAACGCAACCTGTTGTAAACAAGGAAATCCTCTTTGCCGTTCATCGGTAAGATCCCTGTATGGATCAAAAAGCGAGGCCTGTAGTGCACTTCTACGGTGATTTCCTCGTTTCCATGTACTAATGATCTGTTCAAGCTGATTATTGCCTCTCATGGATGAATTTAGATCGGGATTAAAACAAATTAGACGCTGAAAATACACTCCGTATTTATTAGGACTGTGTTGATTACGACGGTGTTTTTTGATTCGTGGAAAGATGTTGAGATATCTGTCAAAGAGATGCTGTCTTTCCTTATCAGGATTCCATAATGATTTAGGAAAGATGGTGTTAGCAACTTCGTGACAGGAGAGTCTTTTTTTGGATTCTTTCAACTTAGAATCAAGGACATCACGGATTGATCTAATTTCTGGTGGTTCAGCATTTTTCAAATCCTTGATGACCACTACTAGTGGAGATATTTCTCCATACGGGACATTAAAAACATCCAGAAATGCCTTGCCCCATGCGATTGAAAGATTACTTTCTTCAATAATCATATGTTTTCTTCTTCTAAATGACGAAAAATACTCCGTCCCACAAAATTTTTCCTTGATACTCTGACAAAAGATGACCATTCAGATTGATCATCTAGCCTGCCAAGTCCAGGCTGAACAGCACAATAGAGTATACCATCTACTCTGATTTCTGCAAGCTCCATGCAAATACCCTCAAATATAGATTTTCCACGCACGAATACATAGTCACCAACTTCAATATCTATTGGTCTACCCGTCCAGTATCGATCAACAATCCAAATAGTTTTAGAGGTTTTCCACCCAAGTGCAAGAGCTTGTGCTTGGCGAAGTTTCGTTTTCAGTAAACGGTCTGCGTGTAGTTTTGTGATCAGAGAAAGAGAAGTATTTAAATGATAAATTAATGTCGTATAACCAACCCCAAAATAGTTGGAAATAATATAGATCTGATCTGGTGTGCATTCTGCAATTGACCAATTACGAATGGCAAATGCTCTTTCCACGGCTGTCTTAGGCATCAAAAGAGCACCAGCAAAGCAATCAGCCGCCAGTTCCTTAGGATCAGATTGGGGATTGTCTCCCCAATTTTCTACGAGTTCATCAACCTTTGTACCTGCTCGTTGACAGTAATGTCCCAGTTCATGTGCACAGGTGAATGACCGTCTACCAAGTGGACGTAACGATGATAGAATAATATGAGGTTTTATTGAATGATAGTACATCCCTTCCATACTCGGTAAGTCATAAAACCTAACTTCAACTCCAAGTGACTCTGCCAAATCGTACACGCAGATGGACTCGTAGAGATCTCTCTCGGCTTGTATACGTAACTTGTAGGCATCACTGATTGCCTTCAAGATTATCTTCTTTCTGTTAGGTTTTTCCACCTGTATCGTTGGGGCTAAAGAGCATTAATAAACTGTAATAGACGACTGAGATCTTCCTCTCTCAATTTGCTAAGTTCGCGTGCCGCTAATTTCACATGGTTGTCTTCAGTTGGAGCATTGATTTTTTTCCCAATTATCCAAGAAGTACTAACTCCATAAAGATCTCCAAAGCGAACGATTTCGTCTTCTGATAAATCTATGATTCCTGCTTCAATATTAGAAATTTTAGGGGTGCCACAACCCAATAATCTAGCAACCTGTACCGGGGAGAGTCCTGCCATTTCTCTGGCAAACCGGAGACGGTCCCCAATAGTTTCATATGAATCCAGACGCATGCTATTATTTACCTTTTTCTGAGATAACCTCGCAAATCTTGCTTGACATTTCCGAAATTGTCAAATGCTCTTGTTCATTTTCGGAATGAAACAAGATATCAAACATCAGATCACAGCCAAGAGAAGAAGAAACAATCGCCACCACCTCGACTATATTTAAACTATCAAATCCCATGATATCCGCTAAGGGCACGGTAGCAGAATCAATGGATTCCAGAGGTCTCCCGCTTCTCTCTTGTACCTCTGTAATCGCTGCAATTAATTGATCAGCAACTTCGTCAGAGCTCATAAGTGCATCCAGTTAATAATGTCCTGAAAAACTCCGTGTAATAGAACACAAAACCTACAAAAGGTCTTAAAAAAACAAATATAACAATTTTTAATGATTTATTCAAACTTACATACCAGATGCTCGGAGGAGACGAAGACCCGTAATCCCCGCTCATTCAGAATACGCAGACAGTATCGGAACGCATTCTGCCTGTGCAATTTTTTGAAAAAATTAATGGAGAAACTATACAATCTATTCAACCTTGAATTTGGCTCGGCTAGATTGTTTTTCAACATTGATACATTCTAATGTATTTTACATCATTGTCGTTAAATTAATTACTGATTCAATCCTCCAGTTCTATCGGACATGTAAATTCACCTTGAATTAAAGAGAGGACGAACTCATTGTTTTCAATGAGCTGGATCGCCTCGTAGATTGTGATGGGAGTCTGAAAAACCATCAAATCATAGCTTAAAGTTAA